>JAHFBX010000132.1 GCA_023249815.1 Candidatus Eiseniibacteriota bacterium | reverse complement strand
TGATGACCTCCGGCTTGGCGTCGATCACGCGCTGGAGGTCGTCATGGCTGCCACGGAAGTCGGGGATCAACACCTCGATCACGGTGCCCGAGCGGTTGCGGATCTCGGCGATGACGTGGGCGAACACGGTGCTGCCGCCGTCTCTCAGGTCATCGCGCGCCACCGAGGTGATGACGGTGTGCCGCAGGTTCATGGCGGCCACGGTCTCGCCCACGCGGCGCGGCTCGTCCCAGTCCACGTGGCCGTTCGGCCGGCCGGGCGCCACAGCGCAGAAGCCGCAGCGGCGCGTGCACAGCTCGCCCAGGATCATGATCGTCGCCGTGCCGCGCGCCCAGCAGTGGCCGAGGTTGGGGCAGCGCGCCTCCTCGCACACCGTGTTGAGCTTGTTCTCGCGCAGCAGCGCCTTGGTCTCGGCGTACTCACCCTGCCCGGGGAGCTGGATCTTGAGCCACGGCGGCAGCCGCCGGAACTCGCCGGGCTCCACGCTGCCGATGCTGCCCGCTCCCGAGGCGCAGCCCTTCGTGCGCGGCGCCAGCGGCACGCGTTGCGGCACCGCGGGCCGCGGGGCACCGTACACGCCGATGCTCGGGCCGTCGGGCCCACCGGCGGGCACGCTCGAGTCGCCTGGCTCGCCGATCCGCACCAGAGCGTCGTGGTCGCTCATCGTGATGTCTTCGCTTCGCTCATGCTCAATCCTTCGCCAGCGCGGCGGCTTCGGCCGCGCTCATGCCGGCCTTGAGCGCCAGCATGCGATCGAGCGCGACGCGCGCGTCACGCTTGACGTGCTCGGTGACCTGCACGCGGTTCACCGCGTGACCCGCGGCCAGGTTCTCGAGGGACCACAGCAGGTGCGCGGGGTCGATGCGATTCATCGTGGCGCACGGGCAGACGTTCTTCTGGAGCGATCGGATGCGCTGCTCGGGATGTTCCAGCGCCAGCCGATGCACGAGGTGGATCTCGGTGCCGATCGCCCAGCTCGCGCCGGGCTTCGCCTGCATCACCTGCTCGATGATGAACTCCGTCGAACCCACGAGGTCGGCGTTCCGCACCACGTCGAACGGGCATTCGGGATGAACGAGGACTTTCACGGCCGGGTCCTCGGCGCGTGTCTCCTCGATCTGGCGCACGTCGAACTTCGTGTGCACTGAACAGAAGCCCCGCCACAGCACGATGCGCGTATCGGGCTCGAACGCGCGCGCGTTCACTTGGCGAGGGTGCGGCGCGCGCCAGATCCACTCCGCCATGTGCTCGAGCGGCACACCCATGCGATAGGCGGTGTTCCGGCCCAGGTGCTGGTCGGGCAGGAACAGCACGCGCGGCTTCCGCGCCCACGCCCACTCCAGCGCCTGTCGCGCGTTGCTCGACGTGCACACCACGCCGCCGCGCGCCCCGCAGAACGCCTTGATGGCGGCGCTCGAGTTCATGTAAGTGATGGGCGTGAACGTGTCGCCGTGCTCGGCAAGGAGCTGGTCCCACGCGTCCTCGACGTCGTCGAGCGTGGCCATGTCGGCCATCGAGCAGCCGGCCTTCACGTCGGGCAGGATCACGATCTGGTGCGGCTGTGCCAGCACGTCGGCCGACTCGGCCATGAAGTGCACGCCGCAGAACACGATGGCCTCCGCGTCCGGCTGCGCAGCGGCGAGCTGCGAGAGCTTGAACGAGTCCCCGCGGAAATCCGCAAACTCGATGATGCTCTCGCGCTGGTAGTGGTGGCCGAGGATGACGGCGCGCTTGCCGAGAGCGCGCTTGGCGGCCCACGTGCGCTCGCGAATCGCCTGCGCGTCGAGCGAGACGTAGTCGGCGAACGGCCTCGGCCCCGTGGTCAGGGGCCCTGCCACCAGCGTCATGTCACTCCAGTCCGGCTGCTTTGATCTGCTGGCGTCCGGCGAAACCGTCCTCGAGCGAGTGCCAGTGCGTCACCTCGGGCTCGCTCACCTGCCAGCACAGGAACACCAACCGATCGCCCATGAGCGAGTAGAAGTCCACGAGCCCGCGGTCCAGGTCCTTGAGCAGTGCGCCCTTCGCGTGCAGCTCCTGCACGCCTTTGCCGATGGATTCGCCGAGGCGCCGGCGCTTCTCCTCGAGCGAGCGCAGTTCCAGCGTGTCGGGGTTCTCGGGCGCCGCGCCCGACGTGGCGACGAGCAGGATGTCCATGCGCCGCTCGAGCCGGTCGAATTCGCGCTTCTTCATGACCAGCCGCTCGAGTCTCGGCCTCACTTCGGCGACGAGGCGATTGGCTTCATCCACGGTGAACAGCTCGATGCGCACGCGGACCCCCTTCAGTGCGTCTCGAACGACTTGCCGCAGCCGCAACCGCGGACCGCGTTGGGATTACGGATGGCGAACCCGGTGGCCTGCAGCGACTCGACCCAGTCCACCTCGACGCCCTGGAGCACCGGCGCGCTCGAGGGGTCCACGAACACCTTCACGCCGCCGAACTCGCCCACCCAGTCGCCCGGCTGTTCGGCCTCGGCGAACGCCATGCCGTACGAGTATCCCGAACAGCCACCCTGGTGCACCGACAGACGCAGCCCCACCGCGGGCGGCGTCTGCTGCGCCAGAAGTTCACTCAACTTGCGAGACGCGGTCTCGGTCAACGTCACCATGCCTGTGCTCCTCCCCTGGGGCGCGAGCCTTCGCTCGCGACCTCTCGCTTGGATGTATCGGCGTTTCGGGCGATGCCGGCCAGCGCCCACGCGTCCGCAGGATGGGCCGGGACCACGCCATCAAACCCAAGCCGCGCAGCCAGTTCCGCCGTGACCGCCGCGCCCGCCCCGCGCACGTCCGGGGCATCCGGCCCGAGTCGTTCCGCGAGCGAGGTCATGCAAATGTCGTGGAAGCCGCACGGATGGATGAGCGCGAAGGCGTCGAGCGCGTTGGTCACGTTGAGCGCGAATCCATGGTAGCTCACCCAGCGGCGAACGGCGACCCCGATGGACGCGATCTTTTCGTGCTCCGAGAGCCACACGCCCGTGCGTCCCGGGATGCGCCGGCCCTCGAGATCCCAGCGCGCGAGCGCCGCGATGAGTGCGTCCTCGAGCAGCCGGAGCCAGCGATGCAGGTCGCGTTCCACGCGATCGAGCGCCACGATGGGGTAGCCCACGAGCTGCCCGGGACCATGCCACGTGATGTCGCCGCCGCGCGGGATCTCGACCACCTCGATGCCCGTTCGCTCGAGTGCCTCCCGGTCCACGCGCACATTGTCCTCGCTGGGATTGCGGCCCACCGTGAGCACGGACTCGTGCTGCGGATAGAGGAGCCAGTCGCCGGTCTCGCCGCGGGCGCGCGCCGCGACGAGCCCGTCCATGAGCGCCAGCCCCTCGCGATACCGCGTCGGGCCCAGCTCGCAGACCTGCAGCACGTTCACGACGCAACCTCACGTGGCGACCACCGCGCGCGCGCTCGCGCCGCGGCGGACGCGTTCAGGCGTGGAACCACAACAGCTCGGGCTTCTCGAGCAGCTCGCACACGCGGCGCAGGAACTTGACGGCGAGCTCGCCGTCCACGACGCGGTGATCGAATCCGATCGAGGCGTTCATCATGGGCGCCACGACGATCTGGCCGGCGCGCACGATCGGCCGCTCGACGATCTTGTGCACTCCCAGGATGGCCACCTCGGGCACGTTGATGACCGGCGACGAGTTGATGGCGCCGAACACGCCGGCATTGGTGATCGAGAACGTGCCGCCCTGGATGTCGTCGGGCGTCAGCCGGTCAGCGCGTGCGCGCGCCGCCAGGTCGTTCACCTCATGCGCGAGCTGGACCAGGTTCTTGCGGTCGCAATCCTTGAGGTTCGGCACGATCAGGCCCTTCTCGTCGCGGCCCACCGCCATGCCGATGTTGTAGTAGTGCTTGACGATCATCGCGTCGCCCTGCGGCGAGACCGAGCCGTTCACCCAGGGGAACTCCTTGAGCGCGAACACCGCCGCCTTGATGAAGAACGGCATGTACGTGAGCTTCACGCCCTGCGACTCGAGTTTCGGCGCCCATTCCCTGCGCAGCGCCACGATCGCGCTCATGTCGCACTCGTCGAAGCAGTGGGTGTGCGCCGCCGTGTGCTTGGCCTTCACCATGTTCTCGGCGATGACGCGGCGCACGCGCGAGAACGGCACCGTGGTCTCGCGCGGTCCCGTGGCGCCCGGCCCCATGGCACTGGCGCGCAGGAACGCGGGGAGCGGCGCGGCGGGAGCGGCAGGAGCCGCGGCCGCCATCGCGGGTGCAGCCGTCGCGGGAGCCGTCGTTCCGCCGGGTGTTCCGCGACGCTTGAGGTAATCCAGGAGATCGTCACGCGTGACGCGGCCCGCCACGCCCGAGCCTGAGATGGCGGACATCTCCGCCATGCTCACGTTCTGCTCGCGCATGATCTTCCGCACCGCCGGCGAGAGGTTGCGGCCCGCGGCGGACTCCACGGTCTGCGCGTGCCCGTTCGTACCGGTCGGGGACTTCGCGGCGGGCGGCGCGGCGGGCGGCGCAGAAGTCGCCGCCACGGCGGCAGGGGCGCCCACAGCGGGTGCCGCGCTCGCGGCGCTCGTGGCGGCCTTCGCCGTCGCAACCGCCGCCGGCCCTGCGGCGGCATCTCCGACGCCTCCGAGCTGCCCGATCTCAGTGCCGACGAGCACCGTGGTGCCCTCGGGCACCGTGATGCTCGACAGCGTGCCATCGGCGGGCGACGGGATCTCGACGTTGATCTTGTCGGTCTGGATCTCGACCAGCGGCTCTTCCTTGCGGACCTTGTCGCCCACGGCCTTGAGCCAACGGGCCACGGTGCCTTCGGCCACGCTCTCGCCCAGCTGGGGCACCACGATCGAGATCGCCATCCTGTCCTCCCTCTCTAGGAGCTCGGGGCCGGCCTCGCGGCTCGGGCCCGTCGCAACTCAAACCTGTCGAAGTCGATGATCCGGCGGCGCCGGGTTCATTTCGCGGTGCGCGCCTTGCGGCGTTCGAGGCGGAGCCGGCGGCGCTCCAGTGCGCACGCGTGCTCGGCCCGTTCCTCCTCGGTCTCCAATGCCAGCGGCCGCACCGGCGAGGGCCGGCGCGTCACGGGGTCCAGCGCCACGAACGTCACGAACGCGGTGCCCGTGGTGCGTCGCTCGCCCGACAACATGTCCTCGGACTGCACATCCACACGGATCTCCATGCTGCTTCGGTCCACGAGCGTGAGACGCGCGTGGAGGAGTGCCACCTGTCCGACCTGGATCGGGGCCAGGAACGACATCTCGTCGAATGCCGCCGTGACGACAGGGCGGCGGGAATGCCGGTTCGCCACGATCGCCGCCGCCAGGTCCACCCAGTGCATTACGGTCCCTCCGAGCACCGAGCCATGGACATTGGCGTGCTGGGGGAGCACCAATTGCGTCATCTCGGTGGCCGAATCGGCGACTCGCCGGGCCTCCGGGACGGTCTGGGGTGGCACGGGGCGATGTTCTCCGGGTCTCGGGGCGCCCTCCTCGAGGAGGGAAGGACTCACCGCGGCATCATAGGCAGGCGCGGAAGGCCGCGCAACAAGCGGGCTTGCGAGGCTTCTCCCGACGGGATACGTGGGTTTGGCAGGGTTAGCCCCCGCCCTCGCCGGTGTGCTCGATGGTCGCGTCTCACGTCAGCTCATCCCTGCCGAAACGACGACGGCCGGCCGTCCCTTAGGGACGACCGGCCGTCGCTGGTGAGAGGCCCGCGTCAGCGGCCCAGGTACACCGTGCGGAGCGCCTGATGGACGCCGCCCGCCTTCATGCGCGCGAAGTAGACGCCCGCGCTGACCTGGCTACCGTCCGCCGCAGTTCCCGTCCATTCGCGTGTGTAGCTTCCCGCCGGCATCCGACCGGACGCCACCTTGGTGATCTCTCGGCCCGAGACGTCGTAGATGCCGATCTCGACGTCCTCCTCCTTCGGCAGCGTCCACGAGAACGTGGCCCTGCGCGACGGATTCGGCGCGACGCTGAACGAGAGCCGCGGTCCGCCGCCCCCCACGCCCGCGAGACCATGATCGGTGATGTCCGCGACATTGCGCGGGATGATGCGGAAGCTGCCGCCCGAGTAGTGCATCACGCCCTTCAGCGAGACGAGTTCGCCCAGCGGCGGCGCGACGAACGGGTTGAGCGCGCCATTGAAGTTCTCGACGAAGATCGTGTCCGGGAACGACTGGTCGGCCACGTGGAATCCGTTCGTCGGCAGCGGATTGAAGCGCTGCACCACCTTCACGAACGGCACGCTGATGAGCTGGCCTTCGTAGTCCTCGCCATCCACGAGCACGTCCGAGTAGTCGCAGGTGTCACGCCGCGCTTCCGCGACGGTGAGCGCGTGGAACGGGGGAACCGTCCCAGCACCCTGGTCCGCGACCTCGATGATGTTGGAGAACTCGGTCTCGCCGAAGAACTCCTGCACGCCACCGACCAGCCGGTACTTGCGGCCGAGCGTGAGCGTGGCCGGCGGCGCGAATGCGGCGACGCCGGTGCGCTTCGCGTTGGGGCCGTCCATCATGTAGTACACCGTGCCGTAGATGGCGCCGACGGTGGCGGCCATCGTGGCGCGCGTGCCCACGGGGCCCTGCGTGATCTGGCCGCCCGGACCCGCGAACCGCGAGCGGTCCGTGCACGGCGGCGTGGCCGAGAGCGAATCGGGATTCGCGCGCTGCACCTCTTCCGCCGTCAGGATGCCGTTCACGAATGTGCGCGACTGCGGCGTGGTCATGGGCTGGCCAGCGGCAAGGCCCACGACACCGTTCACCGTGATGGTCTCGATGTCGCCGTGCGACAGGCCGTTCGTGATGGTGACGAGCACGGCGTCCGTGCCCGACATCACGACGCCGTCCACGGAACCGAACGAAGCCAGCGAGTAGTTCGTGCCCGTCGTGGCGGTTCCGGGCGTCACGTCACGATCGAACTTGACCTTGATCAAGTTGTCCGCCAGCGGGAACGCGTCGGTCACGTTCGGCGGCGTGTTGACGATGATGTCGTTGCCATTGCGCAGCATGATGCGGTAGCCGCGGGCGGTCTGGTTCAAGATGCCCTGGACTGCGAGGATCGGGGTGCCGACCGGCGGAGGGGCGTAAGTCGTGAGCTTGTTGCCGTCGATGAACACCGAATCACTCGGCGCCGAGGGATCCACGATCAGGAACCCGTTGTTCGCGCCCAGGCCGCCGGTGAGCGACGTGCGCCGCACCACGGTCGCGTCGGTGATCTTCACCAGGCAGCCCTCGTACTGCTCCGCGAACGCGAAGGCGGGCAGAATCGCGGCCAGCTCCTTGAGCTGCGTGGTCGTGCCCACGAAGAACGGCGGGAGCGCATTGCCCGAGGAGATCTTGCGCACGATCCCATTCGGATTGCCGAAGTTGTTGTTGGGCGCCAACACCTCGGTGGCGCCTCCGAACTCGGCGGTCTTCATCCACTCCACGGCAATCGAGTCGCCGATGGCGAAGCTGTAGGGGGCGGCGGTGGGGTTTTTGCTGTGGAAGAACACGTCGATGCCTGAGAACGGCCCGCCTGGGGAGTTCTGCAGGTAGGCATCGAAGCCGGTGGCGATCGGGTCGAAACCGGTGATGATGCCGCTCATGCCCATGATCGTGTCGCCGAGAGCGGGCAGGCAGCCGGACGGGTTGGTGTAGTCCTGGATCTGCTTGATGGTCACGGAATCAGGGCAGGCGGGGTTCGGGAACTGCGCCGCCCAAGCCAGGCTCGCCGTGCACAGCAGCGCGGCGACGGCCAGGAAGCGGTTGAGC
>JAHFBX010000380.1 GCA_023249815.1 Candidatus Eiseniibacteriota bacterium | reverse complement strand
ACGCACCCACGAGCATGGCGCGCGGCATGGCGAGCGCGTATTCGTAGACCGCGCCGCCCGGTCCCGAGTGCACGAGGCGCAGCGTCTGGTACCACGTCGTCGGGATGTCGGTGGGCGCCACGGGTCGCGAGAACACCCAGTACCGCGCGTTCAAGAGCGCCAGCCACGGCAGCTGGGTGAGCGAGTTCCCGTCCACCAGGTCCTGGTAGAGCTTGGGTTTCGCGGCGTGATAGCCGCCGAGCGTGGCGATGCCGAAGCCCGCGACGCGGTTGTCCCGGAACAGCTCGGACTCGGGGTAGAACACGCGGAACGAGCCTGGAGGCCCGGCCTTCTCAAGAAACTCGACGACATCGTCACGCCCGGCATCCACGTTGCGCGCGACCGGATCGCCGATCGTGGGTTGCATGACCGAGCGGCTCACCGGCCACAGTTCCACCATCAGCAGCACGAGCACGCTCACCGACGCCAGCGCCACCGGCAGCCTGCCGCGGCGCGCGAACCACGCGACGCCCACCACGACGAGCCCGAGGAACGAGACCTTGCCCAAGTCCCCCGTGAACGCCGCGAACGCCGCGCGCGCCGCGTCCGCGCCGAGCCGAGGCTGGTGCTCGAGCGCCATCGTGACATAGCCACCGCGGAACGACTCGGTGCCGAACAGCGCGAACAACCCGAGCAGTGCCAGCGCGATCGCCACACCCGCGAGGATGCGGTCCACGGTGTCGAGCCGGCCCTTCTCGCGGCCCACCACGACGAGCGCCCCCCAGCCCCACGCCGCCGCCATCGCCATGCCGAGCTGGAACAACACGAGCACCATGACCGGGATGCGGAACTTGTTGAACAGCGGCAGGTATTGGTAGAGCACTCCATAGAGTGGGAAGTGCCGGCCGAGCGCCACCAGCAGTGCGAACAGCGTGAGGACGCCCGCGAACAACCGGGCCGCGCCGTCGGCGCCGCTCCGGCCCACGAAGCCGCATGCCGCGAGCAACACGACGATGACGCCGAGATAGCCATTCGGGTAGTCCGTGAACGGCATCGCGCCCCAGTAGCTTTGCCCCCCGAAGCCCACGAAGTTCGGGAACACGACGCTCGGCAGCTCGTAGAGCCCCATGCTCCACGACGTCGCGTAGTCGAGCGCCACGCCGCCTCCTGCCGCGGCGCCGCGGATGGAGTGCGAGGCGTAGTCGCGCAACGGCAGGTTGTAGATGCCGGCGACACCGAACGCCAGCGCGGCTGCGCCCGCAATCGCCACGGTGCGCAGCGCGAGTTTCGCGAGCTCGCCCGGCCGGCGGACCGACGCGCCGAGCACGACCAGCGCGTAGAGCCCGATCGCGAGCCAGGTGTAGAAGCAGATCTGGACGTGCCCACGCAGGAGCTGGAATCCACCCGCGAGCGCCAGCCATCCGAGCTCGGCGAGCGTGCCGCGGCGGAGCCATCGGGTCGCCAGCCATAGCATGAGTGGCAGATACGCCGAATCCACGAGCTGGCTGCCGTGGCCGTGCGCCCCCACGGCGACCAGGTTCGGTTGGAACACGAACGCCACCGCGCCGAGCAGCGCGCCTTCCGGGCGCGCGCCCCATTCTCGGGCGAGCAAAAACGTGAACAGGCCGGCGAGGAAGTAATAGAGGAGCATCCAGGTGAGATCCGGCAGCGGCAGCAGCTTCTGCACGAGCGCCACCGGCCAGTCCGGCGGGTAGATGAGCGGGTTGTAGGCGCCCGAGCCGAACGACGGCATGCCCAGGAACACGTACGGGTTCCACAGCGGGTAGACCTTGTCCTTCCACAACGACTGCTCGCCCATGCGCACGAAGCCCGCGGGCGCGGTCGCGTCGGGCGACAGGAACGTGCGTCCCTCGAGCGACACCTCGTGGAAGAACACCACGGTGAGCAGCGCGATCACCACCGCCGCCCACGCCGTCGTGAGCGTGAATCCCCGGCTCCTGCCCTTGCTGGCGGGCTTCTGGCTCATGCGGAGTCTCCTCGGTTCACGCGACCGCCAGCCGCGTCTCGATCTCGGCCACCATGCGCCGGGCCAGCGCGTCCCAGTCGTGCGGACGCGCGAGTGCACGGCGACGAGCGGCGTCTCGGGCACCCCCGAGCGCCTGTTCGAGCGAGTGCTCGAACTCGGCGGCGGTGGAGGCGTACAGCAGGTCGGGCGGACTCGGCGGAAGGTCGAGCAGCGGAGTGGTGAGAACAGGGATGCCGGCGGCCAGGTACTGGTAGACCTTGTTCGGGTTGATCCCCCTCACGTACGGGTCATCGGCCCGGAACGGGATGACGCCCACATCGAGACCCTGCATGTACGCGGGCACGTCGGCGTAGGACCTGGGCCCCAGCACCACCACGCCCTCGCGGCGGCCGAACTCGGCCACGGCCGCGTCCGTCGCGGGCGTGCCCGGCCCCACCAATACCACCGTGCCCCCGCGCCGGTTCCGGCGCAGCGCCTCGAGCACGCCGAAGTCGAGGAAATGCGAGAGCAGCCCCACGTACCCGATGCGTGGCGCGGGCAGTACCGCGAGGTCGGCCGGCAGGGCGCGCGGTGCCTCGAAGTGAGCC
>JAHFBX010000131.1 GCA_023249815.1 Candidatus Eiseniibacteriota bacterium | reverse complement strand
GGCAGCCATCGCCACGAGCACCTTGCGCACCGGTAGCCCCTTGATCGTGAGCGAGAGGATGTCGCGCGCCTTGTCGTAGGCCTCGTCCGGCGTGTGCGCCAGCTTGACGCCGCCCGCCTTGCCGCGACCGCCGGCCTGCACCTGCGCCTTGATGACCACGGTGCCGCCCAGCGACGCCGCGACGTCGCGCGCCTCCTCGGGTGTGCCCGCCACCTGCCCGGGCAGCATCGGGAGCCCGAAGCGCGCGAACAGTTCCTTGCCCTGGTATTCGTGCAGATTCATGGGGTCTCCCGTGCTGCGCGAGCGCCGGAGGGCGACGGAGGGTTCCGGAGCCTGAGGAAGGGGTGGGAAAAGACGGTGAACGTTAGCGGAGCGCGCAGGTCCGGGCAAGCGATTCGTGGCGAAGGCCGCGTCGTCACCGAATGCGTCGAAGCGACGCGTGGTGCGGGCCCCGAGCCGCCCCGTCGGACGGCGAACGCCGTCGCGCGTCGGCACCCCTTCCGCGAGACGTGTGTCGGTATCTCAGTTGTTGTCGATCTGCGCCCGCTGCACCTTGCCGCTGAAGTCCACGTAGACGCTCTTCCACTCGGTGAACGCGTCCAGCATCGTGTGGCCGGCCTCGCGGTGGCCATTGCCAGTGCCGCGCGTGCCGCCGAACGGCAGGTGGGTCTCGGCGCCCGTGGTGCCGTGGTTCACGTAGACGATGCCCGTGGCGAGGTCGCGCATCGCGGTGAACGCCGCGTTGACGTTGGCGGTGAAGATGGACGACGACAGCCCGAACGGCGTGTCGTTGTTGACGGCGATCGCCTCCTCGAGCGACTTCACCTTCACGAAGCCCACGACCGGCCCGAAGATCTCCTCCTGCGCGACGCGCATGCCGGGCTGGACGTTCGTGAGCACGGTGGGCTGGAAGAAGAAGCCCTTTTCCAAGCCCTCGCCTGCGGCTCGGGCACCTCCTGCGACCACCTTCGCGCCCTCCTCCGCCCCCACCTTCATGTAGCCGCTGACGCGCTCGAGCTGGCGGGCGTTCACGAGCGGTCCCATCTCCACGCCTTCCAGCAGCCCATCGCCGAGCTTGAGCGCCTGCGCGCGCTGCGTGACGAGCTTCACGAGTTCGTCGTGCACGCGCTCGTGCACGATGACACGGCTCGTGGCCGTGCAGCGCTGCCCGGTCGTGCCGAATGCGCCCCACGCCACGGCGTTCGCGGCGAGCGAGATGTCCGCGTCGTCCATGACGATGACGCCGTTCTTCCCGCCCATCTCGAGTGACACGCGCTTGCCGAGCCGGGCGCCCTCGGTGGCGATCTTCGTGCCTACCGCGTTCGAGCCCGTGAACGACACCACGTCCACGCCCGGGTGCTGCACCATCGGCCAGCCGACGTTCGGACCGTTGCCATGCACCACGTTGAACACGCCGGCGGGAAGCCCGATCTCCTCGAACAGCTCGGCCAGGTGCCAGCCCATCTCGGGCGTCTCCTCGGAGGGCTTGAACACCACGGTGTTCCCCGCGAGCAGCGCCGGGAAGATCTTCCACGTCGGCACCGCGAACGGGAAGTTCCACGCCGTGATCACGCCCACGACGCCGATCGGCACGCGCAGGCTCATCGCCCACTTGTTCGGCATCTCGCTCGGAGTGGTGAATCCGTACAGGCGCCGGCCCTCACCCGCCGCAAGGTAGGCCATGTCCACGCCTTCCTGCACGTCGCCGCGCGTCTCGATCAGGATCTTGCCCATCTCGCGCGTGGCGGCGCGCGCCAGCTCCTCCTTCTTCTGCGCGATCAGCGCGCCCAAGCGGTAGAGCAGTTCACCGCGCTTCGGGGCCGGCGTCAGCTGCCAGGCGCGCGTCGCGGCCCGGGCGGCGCGGACGGCGGCATCGAGGTCGTCGGGCCCGGACTCCGGGAACTCGCCGAGTGACGCGCCGGTGGCCGGGTTCAGGTTCGTGAACGTGCGGCCCGAACGCGCCGGGACCCACTGTCCGCCGATGTAATTGAGGAAGTTCTGCGACATGGCTGCTCCAGATGCCGGGGGACTGAGCCTCGCGCGAAGTTCGCGCCGGGCACCGGGCGCGGGACTCGCACGCACCCGGATGGGAAACGGACGGGCTAGGTTAGACGCGGCCCGAACGCCACGCAAACGCTGGCGTCAACGGAACGGATCGCGCGCGAGCGCCGCCGGTGACGCGTGAGCCAACACTCGAATCGCGGCGTGCGGCGGGTTCGCCCGTGCCGTCAGGCCTTCTTCTTCAACATCGAGACGATGAACGGCAGCGCCGCGCCGATCACCGCCGCGATGCCGGCGTTCTGCGCCACGCCGCCGCCCTGGAGCGCGGAGATCACCATCGGCAGCAGCTGCCCGCCGATGCCCCCACCCACCGCGCCAAGGACCGAGTTGAGCACCGGACCGAGACTCTTGTCCTTCGCCAGCGCGCCCGCGATGTTCCCGCCGACTCCGCCACTGACCAGGCTCGTGAGCACACTCATGAGGTCCATACTCGTACCTCCCCTCGAACGCCCCGACACGCCGGCGAGCCGCCGTCGCTCAGGCGCCCATCCCTTCGCGGATCCGCCGCACGATCTCGCTGGTCGACAGCCCCTCGCGCAGCGGCACCGTCGCGACGCGGCCGCCGTGGCCCTCCACGAACTCGCGGCCGACGATGTCGCCCACCGCGTAGTCGCCGCCCTTCACCAACACGTGCGGGCGGACGGCCTCGATCAGCCGCAGCGGAGTGTCGTCATCGAACGGGATCACGAGGTCCACGCACGACAGCGCGCCGAGCACCGCGACCCGGTCACGCTCGCTCATGATCGGCCGGGACGCGCCCTTCAACCGCCGAGCGGACGCGTCGGTGTTGATGCCCACCACGAGCCGGTCGCCGAACGCGCGCGCGTCCTCCAGGTATTCCACGTGGCCGCGGTGCACGAGATCGAACACGCCGTTCGTGAATACGACGCTTGCGTCCGCGGCGCGCCACAGCTCGAGTTTGGCGCGCGCCTCGGGAGGCAGCGCGAACGGCTCGTTCATGCGAGCGCGCCCGCGAGCGACGTCTTGAGTTGCGATGGCGAGCAGGTCGCCGTGCCCACCTCGCGGATGACCACGCCCGCGGCGTGATTGGCGAGGTAGCAGGCCTCGGGGTAGTCCGCTCCCGCGGCGAGCGCCAGCGCCACCACGCTCACCACGGTGTCGCCCGCTCCGGTGACGTCGAAGACCTCGCGCGCCACCGTCGGCAGGTGCGTGTAGCGACCGCTTTTTTCGAACAAGCTCATGCCGTCCGCGCCGCGCGTGATGAGCGCGCATTCGGCGTCGAGCCGCTTCTGGAGGCCCCAGCCCACGCTCATGAGGCTCGCCTCGTCGGTGACGCGCTGGCCCATGACGTAGCCCGCCTCGAGCTGGTTGGGCGTGAGGATGCTGACGCCGCGATAGGCGTCGATGTGGCTCTCCTTGGGATCCACCGCCACCGGCAGCTTGCGCGCGCGCGCCAATCCGATCGCGCGCTCCAGCACCGGACGGGTGATGACGCCCTTGCCGTAGTCGCTCACGACGAGGCCATGACAGCGTGGCAGCTCGCGTTCGAGTTTCTCGAGCAGCAGGTCGAGTGCCGCGCCGGTGACGTCGGCGCGCGACTCCCAGTCGGCGCGCACGACCTGCTGCGAGTGCGCGATGATGCGCGTCTTCATCGTGGTCGGCCGCGTCGCGTCGCGCACGATCGAGCGCGTGTCCACACCGCGCGCGGCGAACGCCTCGAACAGCTGCTGCGCGCGCGAGTCCTCCCCCACGAGTCCCACGAGCACGGGCTCGGCGCCCAGCGCGGTGAGGTTCGCGGCCACGTTGCCGGCGCCGCCCAGCGAGCTTGTCTCCTTCTGCACTTCGACCACCGGTACGGGCGCCTCGGGCGAGATGCGCTCACAGTGCCCCCACAGGTAGTGGTCGAGCATGAGATCGCCGAGCACGAGCAGGCGGCGGCCGCTGAACCGGCCCACGATGGCCTGCAGCGAGTCGAGGGCGAAAGCGGTGGCGGGCATGACGCGCAGGTTAGGCGCGGCTCGAAGGGGGGTCAACGCCGCGCCACGGGCGTTGACGGGTGCAGGCGCGCTTCCTAGGGTGAGCGCCATGGAGATCCTGGTCCGCCCCTATGCGCCCGACGACGACGATGCGCTGCTCGCGCTGCTCCGCGCTCCCGGCATCCGCGAGCAGTACGACATCTATGACGCCCCCGACGGCGTCTCGCGCCTGGTGGACGGCTCCTACACGCCCCGCGCGGGCGTGCACCTGGCGTTCGCCGACGGCGAACCCGCCGGGTTCGCGTGCGCGATCATCCTGCCCGGGCCGCCGCACCCGTGGTCGCTGTTCCGCGGCGCGGTGCTCGAGCGCTTCCGCCGCCGCGGCATCGGCCGCGCGCTCTACGCCGGGGTGCGCGACTACGCGCGCACGCAGCCCGAGACGCCCGGAGTGCGCGAGTTCATCGTCTCGGCATGGGAGCCGTTCGCTGAAGCCCAGGGGCTCGCCGACACGCTCGGCTACCGGCACGACCGCTGGATGTGGCTCATGCAGCGCCCGCGCGGCGACCACTCGCCCGAGCCGGTGTGGCCGGACGGCATCGAGGTGCGCACGCTCGACGGCAGCGACGCATCACTTGCCGATTGGAACGACGCCTACAACGCATCCTTCGTGGGCCAGTATCGCTACGTTCCGAGCCCGCTCGAAAACGTCCACGCATTGGCGAGCAAGCCCGACTTCCGTCCCGACGCCATCTTGATCGCGTATCGCGATGGACGCGTGGCGGGCTTCTGCCGGAACGAGCTCTTCGGCCAGCGTGGCGAGATCGGCACGCTGGGCACGTCGCCTAGCGCGCGCGGCATCGGGCTCGGCCGCGCGCTGCTGCGCTGGGGCGTCGGCTGGCTCGAGCGCGAGACCACGCTGCCCGTCACACTCTCCGTGGATGGCCAGAACGAAACCGCGCTCCTGCTCTATCGCTCGGAGGGCTTCGAGGTGACGCGCACGAGGCGGATCTGGTCGCTCCCGCTGGCGCAGGGCCCGGGCTGAGGGCTTTCGCCGCTGCTGCCCGGTGAACCCGGGCCCTGCGTGAGACATCCAATCGGCCCGGTGCCCGCGACCGGCGCGGGCCGATGCGAGCAAGGAGTGGATCGTGTCCATTCGAGGCATCAAGCGGATCGTGGAAGCCACGCCGACCATGGAAGGCGCGGGCGTCAAGCTGCGCCGCGCATTTGGATTCGGCGACACGCAGGAGACGGATCCGTTCCTGCTGTTCGACGACTTCCGGAACGAGCGTCCTGCCGACTACATCGCGGGATTCCCATGGCATCCCCACCGCGGCATCGAGACCATCACCTACGTGCTCTCCGGAACGGTCGCGCATGGCGACAGTCTTGGGAACTCGGGAACGCTGGGCGCGGGTGACGTGCAGTGGATGACGGCCGGCAGCGGCATCCTGCACCAGGAGATGCCCCAGGGGGACGCGCAGGGTCGCATGCATGGGTTCCAGTTGTGGGCGAACCTGCCGTCGTCGCTCAAGATGACGCGGCCGCGCTACCAGGACGTGAAGGGCGGGGACGTCCCCGAGGTCGTGGACGACGACGGCACTCGCGTGCGCGTCGTGGTCGGCGAGTTCTGGGGCAAGCGCGGCCCGGTCGAAGGCATCGCCGCCGATCCGCAGTACCTGGACATCACGGTGCCCGCCGGGCGGCGGAAGACGTTCCAGGTGGACACACGGCGCCACGCGTTCGCCTATGTGTTCGAGGGCGAAGGCTCGTTCCGCGACGCGTCCGCTCCATCGGGCGTGCTCACGGACCAGCCGGGGCCCATCGAACGCGTCGTGCGCGAGCGCACCGGGAATCGCTCGCTGGTGCTGTTCGACGCGGGCGACGAGGTCACCGTGCAGGCCGGGGAGAACGGCATCCGCTTCCTGCTCGTCTCGGGCAAGCCGCTCGAGGAGCCGGTGGCGTGGTACGGCCCCATCGTGATGAACACGTCCGAGGAACTGCGCCAGGCCATCGCGGATCTCCAGTCGGGGACGTTCATTCGCGAGCGGTAGCGGCTGGCGCCGCCCGCGCTCAACGCCGGCGTTGGACGTCGTACACCTGCCGGCACCACACCGCGACTCGCTCGCCGTGAAGCATCGCGGGGTGGTAGCGAAGCTCCCACGCCGCGCGCTCCGCCGCGGCCACCGTGAGCGAGTCGGCATCGCTCCCCACGAGCTCGACGTCGGTGACCTCTCCCGTCTCGCTCACGCGCACGTCGAACGTGACCTTCCCGCCACGCCCACCGCGCGGAACCTGCGGCGCGCCGCGGGCGATCGGGGGTTTGAGCTGGGCGCCGTCCGCCGCGGGCCTGAGCTCGGACGCGGGTGGCGGCTCGGAGGGCTCCGCTTGTGGCGGTGCCAGATCGAGGGCTGCGCGCGCGGGGGCCACACGCTCGACGACGAGCTGGCCGCGGCTCGGCGGCGAGAACGGCATCACGAGCCGTACGGGCCGGTCGGCCCCGATGAGCGCGGAGTCCTCTGCGGAAGACCGTGTCTCCCGCGAAGCGGGTTCCGGCTGCCGCCCACATCCCGCGAGCACGCAGGTCAATGCCACGAGCACCCAGACGCCGGCCAGACCTCGCGCCGAACACGCTCCCGGGACGCCGCGGCCACCCTCCGAGGAGGGTGGCCGCAGGGACCCTGACCGCCGATCTCTCCGCGTCAGCGGAACCGCGCCTTCACCTTCCCCCAGGTCGTGGAGGTGGTCGGCACGACGACGTCTTTCCGGAACGAGACGTTGTCGTAGAACACGCCCGAGGGCTTGTAGTTCGAGCAGGTGTTGTTGAAACCGAATTGCAGGATCTGCCCGGTGAGATTGGGGTCGATGGCGATCGAGACAATAAAGGTGTTCCACGTCGACGGGATCGCCGTCATGTCGATCGTGAGGAAGTTGGTCGTCGCGAACCCGGCCGCCGGATTCAGCGTCTTGATGAACGCCAGCGCCGTGGTCGGGGACTGGAGGTTCCCGAGCTTGGCGTCGAACCGGAGTGTCCACGTGGCGCCCACGTCCGCGGCGTCGATGGTCTGCTCCTGGAAGACGTTCGCCTCGATCTGGTTCCCCACGGCGTGGTCACCGTTGTTGTAATCGCTGAAGACGACCAGGTCCTGTGCCGCATGGCCAGGATCCGGCGTGAAGTCGATGCCGCAGAAGCCGCCCGAGTTGTTGGGCGCGGGGAAGGTGCCGTAGCCGTAGAAGTAGGTGCTGTGGTCGGGACTGAAGACGTTGCCAAACACCTTCCAGCCGTCGGCAGCGAGCGCGCCGGGCGCGGCCTGCGCCAGCGCTTCGAAATCCTGGGCGTAGGTCGTGAGCGCCGCGTGGCCGGCGAGCGGGGTGAGGAGCAGAAAGGCCGCGGCGAGAGCGGTCGTACCCTTGGGACTCATTTTCGGACCTCCTGGGGAAGGATGGCGACCTTGGGGGAACGGAGCGCGAGGTCGGCCGGGCACGTGGGACAACGCGCCCGAACCGCCTTTCGAATTGAAGGCTAGACTATGTTCGGCTGCCAAACAAAGTGAAAAAGAGGGGGGCGATCCGGAGACCTTTGGAGCCCCGGGACGGGTTCGAAAGTCGCACAGAAACGACTTTGTTCGACGGTCGAACATACTTTAGGCTTGTGTTCAGAGCGGCTCCTCGAGCCACCACCTGCGCTTCCACCTTGCGGGAGGTCACTACCATGAATCTCCGAGCGATCGCGGCTGTCCCGGGGGCCCTCCTCTTCGGCGCCCCGGGCATCGCCCATGCCGCGCTTTCGGC
>JAHFBX010000130.1 GCA_023249815.1 Candidatus Eiseniibacteriota bacterium | reverse complement strand
CCCCGACCCGCACGGGCCGAGACCGCGACGCCGCGGCCGATCGCCTGGCTGAGGCAGTGAAGGAGCCCGTCATGAGACTCTCCCCGAACCTTCCCGCGCACGCGCTCCGCCTGGCGGTCGTACTCACGCTGTTCGTGGCGCCTCGTGCGCACGCGCTCGGCGGCATGGACGTCGAGATCTGGACCGACCGCGGGGACGACGCCGTCTACCAGACCGGCGATGCGATGCGCGTGAAGGTGCGCGCGTCGGGAGACGCCTACCTGCTGGTGTACGAGATCGATGCCGACGGCAACGTGAACCTGCTCTACCCGTGGAAGCGCGGCAGCGGCATGGTCGAGGGCCGCCGCACGCTGCGGCTGCCGCCCGACGACGCCGACTACCAGCTCGTGGTCGAGAAGGAGACGGGCCAGGGCTTCCTGGTCGCCGTGGCCTCCGACCGGCCGTTCCGCGACCTGCCGTGGTTCCTGCGCCCGTTCGATCCGCAGGCCGCGAGCGTCGGCTACGAAGGCGCGCCGCAGCCCGGAGACGAGACGGAAGAGGGCTTCGACGAGGACGGCCGCGTCGTGGGCGACCCCTACGTGGCGATGGAGCGCATCCGCCGCCGCGTGTTGGACCGCCCGGGTGACACGGGGAACTTCGCCACCGCGTACTCGACGTACTACGTGCACGAGCAGGTGCGCTATCCGCGCTACCTGTGCAACGACTGCCACCGCCCAAACCGCTGGGCGTGGTGGGACGGCTTCGACCCGTACTACGCGCACTGCAGCGTCATGGACTTCCGCGTGAACTGGTCGTGGTGTTGGGGTCCGCAGATCTGGACCGCGTACGTGCCCTACTACTATTACGTCGTGCGCACGGACTGCCCGCCGCGCTACCAGCCGTGGGTCGGCAGCCGGAATCGCTTCTCGTCGTGGGATGGCTGGGATCGCTGGTCGAACCTGTGGGGCGGGCAGCTCCGCCGGTACAAGCCGGAGCCGGTGCCCGTCACGTACTCACCGCCTCCGCCGCGCGGCATGATCTGGAAGAAGGGCGAGACCCCTCCGGGCTACGTACCGTCCGACGTGCGCCGCCAGACCTCGTCCCCGGGAAGCCGGCCGACGACGTGGTTGAAGCGCGATGTCGGCAACGGGCGGCCGGTGTGGAAGGACGCTCCGCGGACGCGCCCCGAAGGCGGCGTGCGGCGCGACGATGGTTTCCGGCAGGACGGCGGTCGCGTTCGTCCGGACGGCGGGCAGCGCCCGCCACAGGTCGAGGACAGCAACGCGCGCGAGCGCACGTGGCGCACCGGCGAGCGGCCGGGCTACGAGCGGCCTCGCGGCGGCGACCGCGGTGGCTTCACACCGCCGTCCCGTGACAACTCTCGCGGCGAGCGCCCGTCGTGGCGGCCGACCTACACGCCTCCCAGCGGCCCGCCACAGCAGGCCCCGCAGCGGCAGGAACCGCCTCGGCAGGACCCGGGGTATAAGCAGGCGCCCCCGCCGCGGTCCGAACCTCCGCGCTGGTCACCACCGTCCTCCAGACCAGATCGGTCGGAGAGCTCGAAGGGTAAGGACAAGGGCGGCAAGGGCTGATCCTCGGGGCTCGTCGCGAGTGGGCGGACACACGCCCGCCCGCTCGCGCCCGATGCCCTATACTCCGAAGTTCACAGGCGGCGACGGTGGCTTCCAGGCCTCCGTCGCCCGAACTTCGCCCCTCGCTGGAGACCTGATTGAAGCTCGCCTTACGCGCGGCGTCCGCCGCCCTGCTGGTACTCGCCGCGCTGCCCGCTGCGGCTGCACAAGCGGGCTTCGCGTTCCTCGAGGTGCCGGGCGGCGCGCGCGCCGCGAGCATGGGAGGGGCCTACGCCTCGGTGGCGAAGGGCGCCGAGGCCGCGTTCTGGAACCCGGCCGGGCTCGCGGCCACGGGTGGCACCGAGCTCTCGGCCACGCACACCGAGACCTACGAGCACCTGCGCCACGACCACGTGGCGGTGGCGGGTAAGCTGTTGGGCGGCGGGCTCGCGGCGTCGTTCCGCGCGATGTACTCCGAGCCGATCGAGGAGCGCGACGAGCTGGGCAACGTGGTCGGCACGTTCGGCGCGCATGATCTCGAGTTCCTCGCCGGCTACGGCCGGCGGCTGGCGGGCGGCACGAGCTTCGGCCTCACGGCGCAGGTGGTGCGCGAGCGCATCGCCGACCTGGCCGCGACGACGTGGGGCATTGGCGCCGGCGCGGCGTGCGACGTGGCGCTCCTGCCCAGCGGGCGCGCGAGCCTGAGCGTGCACAACGTGGGCCCGAGTGCGCACTACAGCGTGAACGGCGAGCAGGGCGCCCCAGTCAAGCTGCCCACGGCGGTGCAGGCGGGGCTCTCCATGGCGCACGGCGTGTTCCAGGAGTTCACCGGGCTCGTGGCGATCGAGGGCCGCATCACCCGCGGCCGTCAGGCGCTCGTGGCGCTGGGCGGGGAGCTGGATTCGCCTGCAGGCGCGGCACTTCGCTTCGGCCTGCGTGCCGGCGACGACGTGTCCTCGTGGAGTGCAGGCGCCGGCTGGCGGGCGAGCACGCTGAGCGTGGACTACGCGTTCGTACCGTCCAAGCTGGACCTCGATGACACGCACCGTTTCACGCTGTCCGCGAAGTTCTGAGCGTACGAGCCTTCGCGGCTCCCGGCGCGGTCACGCGGGCGCGGGCCAGGTCTTGAGCTCGAGCCGCCCGTCCGTGAGTTCCAGGTACGTGAACCGGTCGATCCAGTCGCCGAGCACGAAGAACTCGCGCCCCGGCTCGCGTCGCTCGTAGGCATGGTGAAAATGGCCGATCAGCGCCGCGTCATGCCCGGCGCGAAACGCCGGCTCGGCGATCTCGCGCCACAGCGGATCGGGCTTGAGCGCACCGACGCCGCGCGAGTGGCGCGACCAGCGCGACACGGTGTGGGCGAGCGGGATACCCAGGTCGGGGTGGAGCAGGCCGTAGAGCGCGATCGAGACGCGCGCGCGCAGGACGCGCTTCAGGATCTTGTAGCCCAGGTCGCCGCCCACGAGGCCGTCGCCGTGGTGGAGCCACAGCCGGCGGCCCTGCGCTTCGAGCGTGACCGGACCCTCCAGCGTGCGGATGCCGAGCGAATCCCTGAAGAACGTACCCAACCAGAAGTCGTGGTTGCCGTTCATGTAGGCGATGTCCACGCCGGCGTCTCGGAGCTTCTGGAGCACGGCGAGCGTGGCGAAGTGGCGGCGCGGGATCGCCGTGCGATATTCGAACCAGAAGTCGAACAGGTCGCCCATGATGTAGAGCGACGCGGCGCGGCCGGGGAGCGAGTTCAGGAAGTCGTGAAGCCGCGCCGTCCGCGCGGCCTCGCGCTCGGCGTCGTCCACGCCGAGATGGGCGTCGGAGACGAAGAACACAGACGTGGCAGGCATGACGGGTCAGCATAGACTGCGCGGCGCGCGGCTCGCCAACCCAGCACCCGGAGCCGCGGGTTTCGCATCGAATGAACGACTCGCGCCCAGCCGCCGCAGCGGTGGGCGGAATCCCCGCGCCCGTTTGCGCTGCCGAGGCGGAATGCAACCTCTGGCCGCCTTCACGTATCCGAACAGACGTGCGCCGGCGCCAACGCAGGCGCATTTGACGGCCATGTGACAGCGAAGCGCTTTCACGCGGCACCGCTCGCGCCGTAAGCTCTTCTGGACTCGCTTTCGCAGCTCCGAATGCCGATGTTGAACGGAAACCGAAGCAAGGAGGAACCACCCCGATGAACGGCAACCGAGTCACTTCCCCACGTAGCTACTTCCTCGGTGCCGCGGCGCTGGTCGTCGCGGGCCTGGTGCTCGGACTGGGGTTGAGCGCGGGCCTGAACCTGCCTCGCGCCACGCAGGCGTCCAACGTGGCACTCGCCGCGTCCTCGAACTCCGCGCCGCTTCCCGAGAGCCCGTTCGTGGGTCTCGTGGACCGCGCGCTTCCCGCCGTCGTGTTCATCGATGTCACCAAGAAGGTGGGCGGCGAGAGCGGCGACTCGTCGGACGAGTTCATGCGCCGGTTCTTCGGCCAGCCCATGCCGCGCCAGCAGCGCGTGCCGTCGTCGGGCTCGGGTTTCATCATCGACAAGGAAGGCCGCATCCTCACGAACAACCACGTCGTGCGTGACGCCGAGAGCATCAAGGTCACGCTGAACGACGGCCGCACGTTCAAGGCCACCACGGTGGGCGCCGACCAGGCCACCGACGTGGCCGTGATCAAGATCGAAGGCTCGAACCTGCCGGTGCTGCCGCTCGGGGATTCCGAGAAGCTGAGGATCGGCGACTGGGCCATCGCGATCGGCAACCCGCTCGGCGACCTGCGCGGGTCCGTGACGGTGGGCATCATCAGCGCCCAGGGCCGTAACAACCTCAACATCTTCGGCGGCACGCCCGACTACCAGGACTTCATCCAGACAGACGCCAGCATCAACTTCGGCAACTCGGGCGGCCCGCTGTGCAACATCCGCGGCGAGGTTATCGGCATCAACACCGCCATCAACACCAGCGGCCAGGGCATCGGCTTCGCGATTCCCATCAACCTCGCGAAGCACGTGGCCGAGCAGCTCGTGGCGCACGGCACGGTGAAGCGCGCCATGATCGGTGTGACGCTCGCGAACATGACGCCGGAGATCGCCGAGGGCTTCGGGCTCGGCAGCCAGCAAGGCGTCATCATCCAAAGCGTGTTCCCGGGCTCGCCCGCCGAGCGCGCCGGCCTGCAGCGGAATGACGTCATCGTGGAGCTGAACGGCTCGCCGGTCACCGACCGCGACAAGTTCCGGCTGAAGATCGCCGACACGCCGTCCGGCACGCACGTGCGTCTCGCGGTGCTGCGCGACGGCAAGCGGATCTCCACCGAGGTCACGCTCACCGATCGTGACGACAACCTGATCGCCGGTCGCGCCACGCCGCCCTCCGGCGAGGATGCGGAGAGCATCGGCATGAGCGTGCGTGACCTGACCGCCACCGAGAAGACCGAGCTGCACGTCGAGTCGGGCGTGCGCGTCACCGACGTCGCCGATGGCAGCGAGGCCCAGGACAAGGACATCCAGGTCAATGACGTCATCGAGGAAGTGAACCGCGTCGCGGTGGCGAACACGCGCGAGTTCCGCGAGCAGGTGGCCAAGGTGCGCAAGGCCGGCAAGCCGGTGGTGCTGATCGTGAACCGGAACGGCGCCACACGGTTCGAGACGCTGAAACTCGACAAGTAGCTCCCTGACGGGGTACAAAACACAGGACTCGGGCGGGAGGCGGCCGCGGTCGCCTCCCGTCACGCCATGGATGGTGGAAGGGAGTAAGGGCACGATGTCGTCATTGCGCGGGACCGTTCACTTGCTGCGCGGACTGAAGTTGGCCGCCGCATGCCTGCTCGCCGTGGGCGCGCTGACCGCGCCCGTCCGGGCGCAGGCTCCGACTGCGGCCGCGGCGCCCGGGGGCGGCGCCGCCGGCGTCCAGCTCACCGGCATGCGCACGTGGCCCTCGCCCAGCGGCACCCGCGTCGTGCTGTCGTTCAACACCGCGGTCACGCCGGTGGCGCCAGATTCAGGCGTCGGCCCGCAGCTTGTGGTGGCCGTGCCCACGCCCGGCATCACCGCCGCGGCGGGTGTTCCCGCCTCGCTGGTCGTGGGCGACAGCGCCGTGACGCGCGTGGAAGCACTGCTCGACGCGAACGGCGCGCGCTTCTGGATCAAGCTGGCGCCACTCGTTCACTTCAAGGTGTTCACGCTGCCGGCCGAGGACGACGCGCCGTTCAGGGTCGTGGTGGACGTCACCAATCCCGGCGCCCAGGCGGCCGAGGAACGGCGGCTCGCGGGCATCGCTGCGGCAAAGAAGAAGAGCCGCACCCGCCTGGTCGTGATCGACGCCGGCCACGGCGGCGAGGACCGCGGTGCGCGCGGCCCCGGCCCCGTGTACGAGAAGCACGTGACGCTGGCGATCGCGCGGCGACTCGCGGACACGCTCAACAATGTGCCCGGCATCAAGGCCATCCTGACGCGCGACGGGGACTTCTTCATCCCGCTACGCGAGCGCTACCACATCGCTGAGAAGGTGAAGGCCGACCTGTTCGTGAGCATCCACTGCAACTCGTCTAGGCGGCGTGGGCGAGGGAGCGGGACCGAGGTCTACTTCCTTTCGTTGAAGGGCGCCACGGACCAGGCGGACCAGGACCTGGCGGACGACGAGAACGCGGCCGACAAGGCCGGCGGCGTGAGCCCGCAGGCCGAGGACGATGTCGTGAGCGTGGTCTACGAGGTGCGGCGGAACTCGATGCTCGAGCGGAGCCAGCTCCTGGCCGAGACGCTGCTCGACCACATCGCAGCCGACCGCCGCGTGGAGGCGCGCGGCATCAAGCAGGCCGGGTTCGCGGTGTTGAAGAGCGTGGAGTTCCCGAGCGCGCTGGTGGAGACGGCGTTCATCAACAACCCGCGCGAGGTGAAGCTCTTGAAGGACCCGCTGTTCCAGCTCAAGATGGCGCGCCAGCTCGCCACCGGCATCCGCGCCTACTTCACGCGCGCGGGCGTGACGCTGGCGCCGGACGACGGCGCGACCGGGAGCTCAGGGTCGCGATAGCCCGGAGCGCCATACTTGGCGGCGCGCTCTGCGCCCTCGCAGGGCTCGCGGCGACCTGCTCGTCCGAACCGCACTCCGCGTCCCGCAACAAGGAGCGTCTCGAGATGGTGCGTGCGATCGCGGCCGAGGGGGTGCGTGACTCGGCAACGCTGACGGCGATGCGCCTCGTGCCGCGGCACGAGTTCGTGCCGCTCGCCCAGCGCGAACTGGCCTACGCGGACCGTGCACTGCCGATCGACCAGGGTCAGACGATCTCGCAGCCCTACATCGTGGCCGTGATGACCGAGGCCATCCGGCCCCACGCGGGCCTCAACGTCCTCGAGGTGGGAACGGGATCGGGCTACCAGGCGGCGGTGCTGGCGCAGATCGGGTGCCGGGTCCATTCGATCGAGTTGATCGGGGCGTTGGCCGACAGTGCCCGGTCTCGCTTGGCGCGGCTCGGCTACGACAGCGTCGAGGTGCGCCATGGAGACGGCTATCTCGGCTGGCCCGAAGCCGCCCCGTTCGATGCCATCGTTGTCACGGCGGCACCCGACAGCATGCCGCCCGCGCTGGTCGAGCAGCTCGCACCGGGGGGGCGGTTGGTCGCCCCCGTGGGTGGCGAGAACCAGGTCCAGCAACTCACGCTGCTCGAGAAAGACGCGCAGGGGAACGTGACGCGCCGAACCCTGCTCCCGGTCCAGTTCATCCCGATGCGCAGAGGCAAGCGCTAGCCCGATTGCCACCCGTTGAGCGGGCTTCGTCCGTGCGGCTGACGGCCCGCGTCGCCGACAAGTGAGTGCTGGAAACCGGTGTCGGTCGAGGCGTAGCCTTGGGGCTCGGTTCGACGCCTGTTCCCGCCTCGTTGGAACACGACATGCGCATGCGGTCGGTACCCACAGCGCTGCTGCTGATGCTCCTCGCCGCACCGTTCGCGCGCGCGGGCGGGGTGAACCTGCGTTGGAGCCGCTGCTACGGCGACGGCGGCGTCGCGAACAGGGCGTTCGCGTGCGATAGGAATACCGGGACGAACCTGCTCGTCACGTCCTTTGTGCTCAACGCGGACCTGCCGCAGGTGAGCGGCAACGAATTCGTGCTGGATATCACCACCGCCGCCGCCACGCTTCCGACGTGGTGGGCGTTCAGGAACACCGGGACCTGCCGGCAGACCGCGCTCGCGTTCAACACCGTCGCAAATGCCCTGGATGTCGTGTGCGAGGATTGGGCACAGGGCATGTCCGCCGGTGGAATCGGCAGCTACA
>JAHFBX010000006.1 GCA_023249815.1 Candidatus Eiseniibacteriota bacterium | reverse complement strand
ACTTCGAGATCTTCCAGACGACGGGCGACAACCCGGTCGACACGCTGGCCGCGACGCCGTCCTCGGGCGACATCGTGATCCCGGCGGGTCAGATCAGCACGATCCTGGGGGGTGTGTCGGGTAACGTGCGTCTCGCGTTCCGCTGCAAGACGAACCGCGGCTTCGCGGATTCCGACCAGCGGGCCTCGCTTTACACCTCGGCCGGTCGCGGCGCCGTGCAGATCGACGACGTCACGATCACCAAGGGTGGGGGCGCGCCCACCAACATCGGTTCCTTCGAAGGGGCCGAGCAGAGTGGCGTGAACGCCATCGACAACCGCTTCCCGTTGCCGCCAGCACTTTTGGTGACGGACGTGTGGCGCTCCACCGGCAAGCCGCCGGGCGAGTACTTCCACACTGAGGCGCTGTCGAACCTCACGTACAACGATTTGTGCGGGCCGCCCAATTCGGAGGCGCGTTTTTGCAACATCGGCGGCATCGTGACGGCAGTCGGTAACCACGACGACGGCGAGAACGCCGGCGATTCGCGGTTCACGGCGTTCCGTGAGATCTCGCAGTCGCTCATCTCGCCGACGATCAACATGGTTCCTGGCGCCGGCGGTGTGGCGAACTCCCAGGGAATCTCGGCCACGATCCGCAACGCGAGCGACGACTACATCCTGTGGTACGACATGTACGCAGGTATGTTCAACCTGTCGTTCTCGGGCGAGTCGTGGGTGTTCGGTGCCCAGTGCTACCCGGCGCAGCAGCTGAACGGCGCCGAGGTCTGGGGCCGGCCGGCATTCCCCGGCTTCATCGTGTTCAACCCCGAGCCGCAGTGCTTCACGGATCTCGAGGGCTTCTTCGACAACGGCACGCCGTTCCTCACCTCGCGCGCCGGTGGCCTTCCCGATTCGCTGCGTCTCTTCATGAGTCACCAGCAGCAGTGCTTCCGCTTCGCCGTCTCCCTCGGCTGCAACTCGAACGAGGGTGGTTACTTCGACAACATCACGATGGCGTTCGTGGACGTGCCGGGCGTTCCTGGCCAGGCGAATGCGGGCTCCGCGATCTCACTTGGCGCGGTGGCCTCGGACATCTGGCAGCTCGTGAACGACACGTTCCCGGCGAACGAGACGGCCGGTCTCCCCGGCACCGCCGCGTTCGACACGACAAGCGGCAAGATCCGTACGGGCCTCAACAGCGCTCAGGCCACCGGCAACACGCTCCGGTTCGACATCCCCGGCGACACGTCGTCTGTGACCGCCGCGAATGCCACGGTGGGTACGGCCGATGATCCGGCGTATCGCACGGTCCGCCTGGACCTCGTGTTCCGCATCCTGCCCGGTCCGGGTAACTACCAGATCGCGGCCGGTCGCAGCATGGCTCCGGGCGGCACCGCCGTCTCGGGTGTGCTGCTGCAGGTTCCCACGAACCAGGCGGCTGCCGCGGTCTCGGGCGACGCTTCGTTCTGGGGCCAGTACATGTCGGATCCGGGCCAGTTCTCGGCCGGTACGCACGGTGGTCCCGGTAGTTGGGATCCGCTGACGTGGAACAGCTGCCGCATGGACACCACCCAGGTGAACATGTTCCCGGTGGCCGGCGTGGTCGGCACGGGGCTTGGTGGAACGACGGCGACGCGCGGGTGGATGACGATGATCCACGAAGCCGATCCGAAGTTCCTCACGCTGGGTGTGAACAAGTTCAAGTGCTTCACGGTGGACACGACGAAGACGGCGTCCACGAACACCGGCCCGGGCGGGACGAACAACGTGGTCTGCGACGGCACGGTGCCGGTGTGGCTCACGACGGTTCCGCAGTCGCGTACCGGCTGGGATGGCAGCAACTCCACGAAGGAATTCTCGAAGATCATCCCCGACGGTCTGCTGACGCCGGGTTCGCACGTGCAGTACTTCGTGCGCAAGTCGCACTCGGTCGATCCGCTCGCGAACTACGCCATGATGCCGGACACGAACAACATCACGCCGCAGTCGCGTGAGGGTTCGACGGACCAGCACCGCTGGCAGCAGTTCAGCGTGCTCCCGGACCGCTGGAAGAACAGCGCGTTCGGTGGCGCGGGTGCGGCGTGCATGCTGTACGTCGACCAGAACGACCGTCGTGGTAACGAAGGTCGGTTTGTGGCGGTGATGGACTCGATCGCGGCGACCGCGGCGGCCAAGTACGGCGCGCACAACGGTTGGCATGCGCCGGGCACCACCAACATCGTCAACCTCGACGTTCGCGTTAACCCGTCGGTCGCTGTCAACAAGAACTCGCAGCCCGGCACGACGTGGGACCTGTACGGCGTGAAGGCGTCCGAATCGCTCACCACGAGCGCCGGCGCCCTCGGCAGCCGTCTGGCGAACCGCGCCAGCATGGGCTTCGCGGCGGGCAAGGAATCCCGTGCGGGTCCGACCCCTGAGATGCTGCGCACGTACTACCGTGTCGTGGCCCTGCTCTCGGGCGACCTCACCTCGGGCGTCCTCGGTCCGTTCGTGAACCGCAGCCAGAACGACCTCGCGCTGCTGAACGACTACCTCACGGCCGCGGGCGGTACGGCGCAGCCGCGTGGTCTGTTCATCCAGGGCGACGGGTTCGCGCAGTCGGAGAAGCAGACCGGCGGTATCGACCCGAACCACACGTTGTTCCTCTCGGACAAGCTCGGTCTCGTGTTCCGTAGTCCGTCCTACCAGTCGCTCTCTGGCAACCTGGCCGACTGCGCGGACATCCTCACGACGACCAACTTGACGGCGTCGGCCGACGTGTACGGCGTGGCGAACTTCTGCCTCTGGTCGAACGACGTGTTCCAGCGGAACCCGGCTCTCGGCGAAGCGGTCGAGGGTGCGTTCTATGAGGCCGTCGGTCTTGGTGCTCCGTTCGTGTCCGATGTCGTCAAGACCGCGGTGCCGCTCCGCAACTGGGTCGCGGCCACGAGCGGTATCGACATCGAGCACCTGTTCGGCCGGTACTGCGATACGGACAATGGCCGGCTCGCGTACTACTACTACATGCTGAACAAGGTGTTCGGTTCGATCTGCCAGATCACCGGCGCACCGAACCTGACGACGGACACCCCGCAGGGTGGGCGTGTGTTCACCAACTTCATGAAGATCGGCAACTCGGTCATGAAGCAGGGAACCTCGTCCGTTCGCTTCGGCGTGGCGAAGGCTGGCCGCGTCCAGGTCACGATCTACGACGTCACTGGTCGTCGGATCAAGGCCCTGGCCGACCGCGTCTTCCCGGCCGGTGAGCACTCACTGCAGTGGGACGGCACCGACGACGCTGGCAGCAAGGTGGCCCGTGGCGTGTACTTCGTGCGCAGCAGCGTGCAGAAGGACGCCGGCCGGATCATCGTGCTGAACAACTAGTCGTAGCCGCAGTCGCAGTACACGGAGGGGCGGGGAGCGATCCCCGCCCCTCCGTTTGGTAGCTGTTTTCACGGGCCGCTGACTCGGCCTGGGGCAGCCCATTCCATCGACGGCGGAGCCAAACCGTTGCCGCGAGCGCCGGTCAGCAGCAAAGGGACCCGCAAATCGCAGTCGGATTACGGCTTGACGCTTCCGACACCGCGTTGTTAGCTTTGCGCACTTCCTTCCAAACGACTGGGCGTGCTGGGGGGCGCGAATGCGCTTACGTGTCGGGGCTGTCCTTTGCCTTTTTCTTGGATTTATCGGTGCTGGCTGTCGCAAGACCCTGGCGCCCACCACCCTCGATAACCAACCACCCGAAACCTGGATCGTGGCCGCGCCGCAGGACACGATCACCACGCTCGACGAGAACCGCCAGCCGGTCCGGCCGCAGATCGGCAAGATCCCGGTCCGATTCCATCTGTACTGGGCGGGCGCCGACCGGGATGGAAGCGTGGGCGGTTTCTACTTCGCCGTGGTCGAGACGCTGCCCGTGCCGCAAGAGGGTGCGCTGTCGGTTCCCGCGCTTCCCGGCCCAAAGCCGCGCGACTACCGATACACGACGAAGACCGACAGCATCTTCATCTTCACGGCGTCCGAAGAGGTGAGCGAACGCCAGCACGCGTTCTTCATCTACGCCGTGGACAACAAGGGCCGCCCGGACGCCACGCCGGCGCGGTTCGTCTTCAGCGCCTATGACCGGTTTCCGCCCAAGGCCATCATCGACAGCCTGTTGGCGGAAGGCACGGAGTACAGGCTGCTCGCCATCGGCGGCGTGGAGCCCTACCACAAGACGTATCACGTCACGGACTTCTTCGAGATCAGCAACGACCACGCGGTGCCGCGCGACACGGTCTCCGCGGACGCCTGTCTCAACATGTTCTGGCGCGGCGAGCCCACGATCCCCAGCACGATCGTGACCGGCTACCGGTACAAGCTCGATGAGCCCGACTTCAATACCGTGGACTCCTCCGTCCACCACGTCGCCTACAATTGCGGCCCCGGTACGACCCCGGTGAACCCCGGCCCGAAGATCTTCAGGCTGCGCGCGATCGGCCAGTCTGGCTGGCGCGGCGAGGCGACGCGCTGGTTCCAGATGAACTTCGCCCCGGACACCTGGTTCGCGGGCCCCAGGCTGGACGACGTGCTGGCCGGCTGGCAGACGTATACGGATGGCAATGGTAAGCAGTATTGGTTCCTCGATTTCTCGGCCACGGGCTGGACGGCGTTCCAGGGGGTCCCGGGCACGATGCTGAGCGCCGACTCCGTGCAGGTGCTTCCCGCACTGCGGCCCGAGCGAAAGACGTTCTTCGAGGTCTACAACGACCGGTTGTGGATGCACGCCGAGAACGACACGGTGCACCTGAACTCCTGGGTCATCGTTCCCACGGGCGGCTTCGATCGTGACTCGCCCTACTCCGTGCGCGTGAACAAGGCGCTGCTCCCACCCGCGCTCCTCGGCACACCCGTGCTCACGCAGGACGGACCGAACGGGTCACCGATCGGCTTCCGCATCCGCGTCCCAGTGAAGGACGCGTCCGGCAGCATCAGCCAGCCCTCGGAGACCACGACCTACCCCGAGTTCGACCCTGCCTCGGTCAAGAACCAGCCGCTCATCAACGGCGTCCAGGGCATGACCGCCGCGGGGCGCGCATTCGTGGAGATCTTCGCCGAGGACGGCAACACGACCGTCGACCGCCGCGTGGACCAGCGGCCGCGAGGCTCGGTCGGCATCGTGGAGCGCGTCGAGGCCGGAACGGTCGACCCACAAGACCTGGCGCTCCGCTCCAAGATCCTCACGTTCTACGTGAACAAGGTCCCGCGACTGCGACGCGATGGGACGTTCCGCCCCACCGTGAACCAGCAGCTCGCGCGCAGCCCGGTGTTCCAGCTGCCCGCCGACGACGTGGATCAGCTCGATCCGAATGCCGGCTTCAACAAGGTCGGTGGCACGCCGGGTTACGGGCCCATCCTGCGGCGCAAGATCGCCATCCTCGGCAAGTTGACCGGCACGACGCGCGATACCTGCTTCGTCGTGCCCGAGGAATTCTTCTTCGCCAACAACATCAACATCCCCCGCATCCCCGACTGGATCGCGACCGGCAATGTCACGGTGCGCATCCGTCTGTGCGATTGCGCCGCGTGCGACGTGGCACTCGCCACGCCGACCTGCCCGTTCGTGGGCGACCGTGGCGCGACCCCCAACTATGGCAGCTGCGTCGACACCGACATCGCCTGTCGGCTGTCTGCCTCGGAACCCGGGGTGATCGAAACGGGAGATGCGACGACCCTTGGACCGGGGTCCCCAGTCGAGACGGGCAGGAGGAAGCAATGAAGCTCAAGTTCCCGCGCGCGACGGCCCTTGCGGCCCTTGCGGCCGCACTGGCTATGCTCGGCGCGCTCGGCCTGACCGGCTGCGCCAGTAAGGACCTCGTCGGCAATCTGGTGCAGAACAAGCGGCCGTCCGTGGAGCTCACGAACGCCCCGGTCGCCCCGGACCGCAGCAACCCCTACTTCTACGCCTACAAGATCAACTGGTCGGGCGCGGATCCCGACGGCCGGGTGGACCACTTCGAGTTCGCGGTGGACCCCCCGAATCCGATCCAGGTGGCGGCAGGCGCCGACACGGTATGGGTGCGGACGGAGCGGAACGAGGAGATCGTGTTCTTCCGCGCCACAATGCGCGACAGCATCCGGGGTAACGAGCCGCCGACGGCTTCCGACTTCCACATCTTCGTCATCAAGGCAGTGGACGACGACGACGATTACTCGCTGGTCAAGTCGCGGGCATTCTTCTCCTACACGATCGCGCCCAGCGTGGCCATCCGCAATCCGCTCCCGAGTGCATTGCTGCGCGCGCAGGTCACGCCGTCCGTGCGCGTGGAGTGGGAGGGCGTCGACGCGGACGGGCAGTTCTCGCAGAAGCCGGTCCTCTACAAGTACAGGATGCTCGACCTAGACGACCCAAAAAACGACCTCTTCCTCCTGTATCCCGACTCGCTGCGCAATCGGGAGTCGGCGAAGAACTGGGATGGCTGGCTCTCCACCCCCGCGGACACCCAGTTCGTGCAGTTCACGAACCTCACGCCAGGGAAGAGCTACATGTTCGTGGTCATCGGATTCGACGAGGCGGGGGCCTATTCCCCGATCTTCTCGCTCGACTCGAACTGCCTCCAGCTCACTGCTGGATTCGCCAGCTCGAACGGCCCTCGCATTCACATCTTCAACGAGTTCATCGATTTCCTGTACGCGAGCGGCGGCTATACCACGGACCCGCTGCGCGAGATTCCCATCGAGGTGCCCACGCACGTGGACATCACCGTGAACTGGGACGCGGTGGCCTCGCCGGGTTCCCGCATCCAGGGTTTCCGCTGGATGGTGAACGGCAACATCAACGATGAGACGCGGCGGACGGACGAGATCAACGACTACGTCCACTGGAGCCAGGAAAGTCCGACGATGCCGAACGCGGTGACGCTGCGGGAGTTCACGACCGACGGCGACTATCGGTTCTACCTCGAATGCTCGGACAACAACGGCCAGAAGAGCCTCGGCATCCTCAAGATGACCGCGGTGACGCCGACGTTCGAGAAGACGCTGCTCGTCGTGGACGACACGCGCCTCGAGGCGGACAAGTTCACCGGCGCCGTCCCGAACACGTACACGCAACCGTGGCCGAGCTCGACCGAGCTCGACACGTTCCTGTTTGCGCGCGGCGGTTTCCCTTGGCGCGGCACGAAGAATCCGACCTCCGGGGTGATCAGTACGCCTGGCGTGTTCGCGGGCTACCCGATGAACCTGCAGCGGCCCAACCCGGACTCGCTCGGGACCCGGCTCGGGCTCGAGAACCCGGCGCGCGGCGTGCTGCTCTCGTACATCGGTCAGTACAAGAACCTCATCTGGATGGTGGACGACCGCGGCGCCCAGTTCACCGAGAGCCTCGACCAGAGCATCTTCCCGGTCACCGCGCTCTACGCGATGAGCGGACCCGGCCGCGCCAGCACGTTGGCGGCGTTCAACCAGCTCGGCGGGCGTGTGTGGATGATGGGTGGTGGATCCGCGTTCGCTTCGCTCAGGCTGTTCGACAAGGGCATCAACAATCGCGGCCAGACCACGATCGTCTCGAGCGCGGTGCAGTTCGGCGAGTTGGCCCGCAGCCGGATCATGTACGACGGGGCGCACTGGCAGTCCGTCATCGCGATCACCAAGGGCACCATCTTCACGAATCGACGCGACTACAGCGTGAAGGTGCGGTGGGCCGATGGAACGGATCACGACACGACCTATGTCGTGGCCCCGGCGTGGTCGCATATCGACCACTACACCGGCACCCCGCTCAACTCGCCCCAGTACTCGAAGCTGCCGCCGGCGATGCGTCAGAAGAGCGAGATCCCCGACCCGCTTCCGCCCACGCGAGAGGCCGCGAAGGCCTCGCTCTTCTACGGCTCGAGCTATCCCTGCGAATACCTCATGGAGGTGAACTCCATCCTCGAGGACGTGGATCCTGACCCCGCCGTGTCGCGCGAGATCGCGGTGCTCGACACGCTCTACGAGGCCACGGGCGTCGTGCTGCTCACGAACCTGCCCAACGGCACGCAGGTTCCGGCGCCGACCATGACGTATTACCACGGCAACCAGGCACGGCAGTTCGTGTTTTCGGGCTTTGCGCCGTGGAACTACGCCCGTCAGGATTGCATCGCCCTCGTGGACTTCGTCCTCCAGGACCTCTGGGGCTTGACCCGACAGCCCATCGACCGCGGTTCCTTCGCGCCCGCCAACATTCGAAGCGGTGGCTCCTCGCCCGCTCGTAGCGTCACGCCGGTGAAGCGAACCAACCCCACGCTGGTCTCCACCGGCACGTCGCGGGAGTGATCCATGACCGCTAACGCACCCGGCGGCGCGCTTCGCGCCGCCGCCTGCGTCCTGGCGCTGGCCCTCGCGGGCCTCGCTGGGGCGCACTCTGCCCGCGCCGCCTCGAGCATTCCGGATGTTCCCATTTGGGTGAATCCGGGCTCGTGGCAGGACAGCACGCAGCTTTCGCACCTGGACTCGCTGCGCTGCCCGGGCAGCTTCGCGGGGCCGCAGCCCGAGAGCCTCGACACGCGCGCGCGCGTCGTGACCGTGCGGTTCCTCCGTGACCGCGTCACCGAGTCGCGCTCGGACTTCGGCGGCTACCGCATCTATCGCATGACGAACTCGCCGGACAGCTCGAAGGCGACCCTCGTGCGGCGCTTCTCGCTCAATTCGGGAAGTGCGCTCACGTGGAACCTGTCGCGCGTCACCAAGACGTCCACGATCTCGTTGCTCTCGGGAAATGGCGACGGCACGTTCAGCACCCGCCAGGAGATCGCCTCCGGCGTCTCGCCCACGGCACTCGCGGCCGCACGGGTGAACAAGGACACGCGGCTCGACCTCGTCGTGGCGAACCAGGGCTCGGCTTCCATCTCGCTGCTGTTGGGCCAGGCGACCGGACGTCTCCAGCTCCTCACGAATCCCGAGACGCAAGCCGGCCCGGTCGCGCTGGCACTCGCGGACCTGAACGCGGACACGGTGCTCGACATGGTCGCCGCGAACCGCAACGCGAACTCGATCACCGTGAATATCGCGAGCGGGCCAGTCGCCTATCTTCCGATCTCGTACCCGGCCGCCTCCAAGCCGGCGGGCGTGGCGTTCGCCGACATCACCGGCGACGGCCGGCTCGACATCGTGGTGGCGAACGAAGGCGCGGCCTCGGTGTCCGTGTTCCCCGGGCTCCTCGGAACTCCACTCGGCCGCTTCGGCACGCGAACGGACTTCGCCGTCGGGACGGAGCCCGTGGCGGTGGGCATCGCGGATCTCAACAACGACTCCCGGCCCGACATCATCGTCACGAACCGCGGCTCCAACTCGATCTCGGTGCTGCTGAACAGCGGTGGCGGGCTGCTCGCGTCGCATTTCGACTCTCCCGCGGGACTGGCGCCGTGGGGGCTGGCGATCGCGGATCTGAACGCGGACTCGCGGCCCGACCTCGCCGTGGCGAATTCCGGAGAGTCCCACGTCTCCGTATACCTGGGTGATGGCCTCGGGGGCTTCTCGCCGCGCAGCGACCTGCTCACCGTCCCGTTCCCGCGGAACGTCGCGCTCGGAGACTTTAACGGGGACGGCAAGCTCGATCTCGTCTCGGCCAACTTCGCGGATGGCACCGTGACCCGATGGCTCGGCGATGGCCTCGGGGCGTTCGCGTCGCGCGAAGAGATCCCCGCCGGCATGAACCCGTCCGACCTGGCCATCGGAGACCTGAACGCCGACGGCAAGACCGACATCGCGGTGGCGAACCTCGCCTACAAGCTGCCCTACCTCTGTGAGGACCAGCTCACGGGCAGTACCATCGTGGTCAACGACAGCATCGCGACCTACGTGGATCCCGACTCGGCGGGCCGCTATATCAAGGTGTGCCGCGACCCCGGCGTTCCAAGGGGACGCTGCAACTCACCGGGCGATTCGGTGTTCGTCCTGGTCGCGCCTCCGGGCCCGCACGACGGCTTCCTCACCTGGTACTCGGTCTCGATCGAGCGCCGGAACACGACCGATCCCGACTACGAGGACTTGTTCCTGCCGGACACGCTCGACAACTTCGCGCGCTGCGCGGATCCGCTCGACCGCATGACCTGCTCGAATCTGAACCACAAGCTACGAAACCTCGCTGGCCCGGTGGAACCGACCGCGGGGCCAACGGCGAACCTCGAGAGGGTGCTCGTCGTGCCGAATCCGTATCGAGGCGGCGAGGTATGGGACCAGCCCGGCCAGGGCGAAGTGCACTTCATCAACCTGCCGGCGACGGCCCTCATCAAGATCTACACGGCCGCGGGCGATCTCGTCCGGGAACTCAAGCACAGCGACCAGGTGAGAGACTTCGAGCGCTGGGACCTGAAGAACGCCTCCGGCAAGCTGGTTGCCTCCGGCATCTACATCTTCCGGGTCGAGGCCGGCTCCTTCCACTTCCAGAACCGCTTCGTCGTCATCCGCTGAACTCGAGGGCTCGCGCTCCTGGCGCGGGCCCTCGGACTTCGCGGGACCGGGATCCGCATGCGCCTGCAAGCCCAAGTGCTCGTCCAGCGCGGCGACATCGCGGAGTCGCGACATCGCGTGCAGTGTGCCGTGACGGATGCGGCGGGTGTCACCTCCGCCGCCACGGATGACGCCGAGCGCGTGACCTCGTTCCGCTCCGCGGCGAAGCCGTTCCAGCTGCTGCCGTTCGTCGAACGCGGGCACGCGGATGCGCTGGGCTGCACCGAACCCGAGCTCGCGATCATGGCCGCGTCGCACTCCGGGAGCCGCGAACACCTGGCACTCGTGCGCGGGCTGCTCGATCGCATTGGACTCGACGCCTCGCACCTGGCGTGCGGCTACCACGATCCCCAGGACGCCGTTTCACTCGAGGACGTGCGCCGCGACCCGCGCCTGAAGGGTCCGCTGTACAACAACTGCTCCGGCAAGCACGCGGGCATGCTCGCGTTCGCGATCGCCGAGGGCTGGCCGGTCGCCGGTTACGAGCGCCTCGACCATCCGCTCCAGCAGCTCATGCTGCGTACCGTCGCCGAGTGTTGTGCCGTACGCCCGGACACCGTGCGCCTCGGCGTGGATGGCTGCAGCGTGCCAGTGTTCGGTGTGCCGCTCGCGCGCATGGCCCAGGGTTACGCGCGGATCGCGGAGGCCTGGCGGCACGGCGGGGACACTCGCGCGCGCGCGCTCCAACGCATCGCGCGCGCCATGACCGCGCATCCCGTGCTGGTCGAGGGCCACGGCCGGCTCGCCACGGACCTCATGCAGGCCAGCGCCGGCCGGCTGCTCGCGAAGAGCGGGGCGGAGGGGTTGCTGCTGATCGCCGATCCGACCCGGGGAATCGGACTCGCGATCAAGTGCGAGGATGGCGCGATGCGCGCCATGGGGCCCGCGGCCGTCGACTGTCTGCTGGCCGTCGGTGCCATGGAGCCCGGCGAGGCGGCGGCACTCGACGACCACCGCCACCCGCCCGTCCACAACGCCGCGGGCCTGGTCGTCGGGCGGCTCGAGGCGCGGGTGAGCGTCGAGTCGGCGCGCGACGTGCCGGCCTGAATGCCGGGGCGAAGCGCGGTAGAATCAGGGATATGCCCAGACCCCTCCGCGTCCCACTCCTCGCCATGATGCTGGCGCTGCCGCTCGCGTGGTTCGCGCCCGCCCGAGGTGCCACGCTCGCCTCGAGCCGGCTCGATCCGCGTCTTCGCGCGTCGCTCGCGGCCGGTGCTCCTCCCGTCTCGGTGTGGGTGGAGTTCGCGGACAAGGGCGAGACGGGGCCCGCGGACCTCGCCGCGAGGCTGGCCGAGGCCGAACGTGCGCTCACGCCCGAGGCCCGACGGCGCCGCGTGCGCGCGCGTGTGAACCCGATCGTGGACTGGCTGGACCTGCCGATCGAGCCCAGCTATGTGCGCGCGCTGCAGGCGCGCGGCCACGCGGTCTACGGCCAATCACGCTGGTTCAACCGGGTCGCGGTGCGCACGAGCGGTCCCGAGCTCACGCAACTCGCCGCGCTGCCGTTCGTGCGCCGGCTGGCACCCGTCGCGCTGGCGCTGCCGCGCGAGCGCGAGTCCCGGCTCGAGTCCGGCGACGCCGCGCCGGGCCGCGTGGCGGAACCCCTGCGAAGCGCCGGTTCGACCGCGACGCAGCTGTTCTACGGTCGCACGCTCGGCCAGATGGCGCGCCTCAACATCCCGGCGGTGCACGACTCGGGCTACATCGGCACGTTCGTCAACGTGTGCATGCTCGACAATGGCTTCAACTACTTCCGCAAGCACGAAGCGCTGCGCGGCATTCCCGTGGGTGGCGCACGCACGCGCGACTTCATCCGCGGCGTGCAAAGCGTTCAGGACACCGTGGAGTCGCCGGCCAACTTCGAGCACGGTACGGCCACGCTGAGCGCGCTCGCCGGACGCGCCCCGGGCCGTTACATGGCGGCCGCACCCGGCTGCAATGCCGCGCTCGCTCGCACGGAGGACGACGGCAGCGAGAAGCCGATCGAGATGGTGTGGTGGGCCATGGGCGCCGAGTGGGCGGATTCGCTGGGCATGGACATCATCAGCGCGTCCCTGGGCTACAACCTGTTCCCGGACAGCGCGGGCACCGATCTGTCCTACTCCGACCTCGATGGCCATACGTCCATCGTCACGCGCGCGGCCGAGATTGCCGCCGCGAAGGGCATCCTCGTCGTGGTGTCCGCCGGCAACGACGGCCTCAACGCGCGCGTGGGCCGCAAGGTGGGAGCACCCGCCGATGCGAACGGTGACAGCGTCCTCGCCATCGCAGCGGTGGACTCGTTCGGCGTGCGCGCGCCGTTCTCGTCCAAGGGACCGACCGTGGACGGGCGCATCAAGCCCGATCTGGCCGCGCAAGGAGTGAACACGTACGTCGCGTCCGCGAACGGCGATCCCAACACCTACGAGGCGCTGGATGGGACGTCGTTCGCGGCTCCGCTCGTGGCAGGCCTCGCGGCCTGTCTCATGCAGGCCAGGCCGAACTGGCCACCGGTGTGGATCATCGAGGCGCTCAAGGCCACGGCGACCAGGGCCAGTGCACCGGACACCTTGCTCGGCTGGGGCATCCCCAACGGCCTCGCGGCGCTCCGCTACATCCCCGATTCGCTCGACGTACCCGGCGCGAATGGCCCGCTGTCGTTGCGTTTCGCCGGTGCCAATCCACTGCCGGCCGGAACCAGCGGCACGGTCGCGCTGTCGCTCGGCGTGGGTTCACCCCCGACGCGATACCGCGTCCGCGTCTTCGACGCGGCCGGTCGCGCGGTCAGGGACCTCGCCTCGGGCACGCTCGCCCCGGGCGGCTCCGTTTCCATCCCCTGGCGGGGCGACGATGCGCGTGGCCGCGCGCTCGTGCCCGGCCTCTACTTCCTAGACCTGGACGGCGCCGGCCGGCATCGCACGGTCCGTATCGTCGTGCTGCGTTGACGCCCGCCATCCCGAATTGGATCCCATGCCCATGAAGCGACCGTGGAATCGCCTCGTTCCCGGGCCAGCGCTGGTGCTGGCCCTATGCGCCGTCTCCTCAGCCGCCGCGCCGCTCGACGCCACGCGCGTCACGCTCGCGAACGGCTTGCGCGTCGTGCTAGCCCCCGATCCGAACGCGCTGAGCGTGGACGCCGCGCTGTGGTTCCCCTCCGGCACTCGGCACGAGCGCCCGGCGCAGGCAGGGCTTGCGATACTCTCGGCGAGACTCACGTTCTGGAACGGCGCCAACGATCCACTGGCCGCCCTCACCGCGGCGGGAGGAACGGGCGGACTCACGGCGACGCCCGATTACACGAGCTTCTCGGCCACCGTGCCGGTGGAATCACTCGACGGCGCTCTCGACTTCCTCGGTGCGCGGCTCGCGCCCTCGCCGGTGACCGCGACGGCGCTCGCCGCGGAGCGCGCCGCGATCCGGGCCGAGCGCGCGCGCCCCGAGCGCACGCCCGTGGCGCGTTCGCTCGCCAGGCTGTGGTCCGCGGCCTGGCCCGGCCACCCCTATGCCCAGACCGGCGGCGCACCCGCGGCAGGTTCCGACGCGTTGAAGCCGCTGGACGTGGAAGCCTGGCGGCGCACTCGGTTCGCGCCCGGAAGCGCCGTGCTCACGCTCTCCGGCGCGTTCGAACCCGAGAGCGCACTGGCGCACGTGCGCGCGCGCTTCGAGCGGAGAGCGCGCGGCACTCCCGCCACGACTGCCGCGCTGCCCGCACCACGCGCGGCGTCTCGCGTCACCGATCGCATCGATTCTCCGGCGCGGCTCTGCCTGGTCGGCTGGCGCGGGCCCGGCGCGGGGGACCCCGACGTCCCGGCGTTCGAGCTACTCGCCGCCTGGCTGGGGGGCGGACCGGAAGCGAAGCTCGGTCGCTCGCTCGTGCGCGACTGGCAACTGGCGGCCACCGCGCAGGCCGGCTTCGTTCCGCAGCGCGACGGATCGCTGCTGTGGACGCTCGCCGTCGTTCCTCCCGGTGTGGATTCTGCGGCGGTCGAGCGAACGCTGGTGGACGCCGCGATGGGCGTGACGCGAGACGCGCCCGAGGCGTTCGAACTCGAGCGCGCACGCCGGCAGGTGGTGGCCTCGACCGCGTTCGCGCTCCAGACCTCACGTCAGCGCTCGCAGGCGCTCGGCGAGGCCGAACTCCTGGCTGGCGACGCGAGCGTGGCCGCCCAGCGCCTCGCAGCGCTCGAGCGCGTCACGCGCGACGACCTGCGCCGGGTCGCGGCCAGGATCATGACCGAACCCAACCGCGCCACCGTATGGATGCTGGCCGCGCCGGCGGGAGGTGCGCGATGAAGCGCGCCCTGACGTGGTGCGGAGCGCTACTCGGGATCGTGGCACTCGCCGCGATTGGCCCGCGCATTCCCTCCCCGGTGACACGCACGCTGCCGAACGGCCTGCGCGTGGTCGTGTTCCCGCGCCCCGGTCTGCCCATCGTGCAGGTCCAGCTCCAGGTACCGGCGGGCCTTCGAGCGGAGCCCGCGGGGCACGCGGGCCTCGCATTCCTGACCGCGCAGCTCCTGCGCCAGGGCACGTCGTCGCGCTCGGCCCGGGATCTCGTCACCGAACTCGACACGCTTGGCGCGACATTCGCGACCAACGTGAACCGAGACGTCGCGCAGGTCGCGGCGGGCAGTCGCACGCAGGAGTTCGAGAGCCTGCTCGAGCTCATGAGCGACGCGGTGGTGAACCCGGTGTTCTCGGAAGAGGCGTTCCAGGCCGTGCGCCGGCAGATCGCCGGGCAGCTCGGCGTGCAGGCACAGAATCCGGCGGCGCTGGCGGACGAGCGCGCGACCGCGGGCGTGTTCGGCGGGCATCCGTACGGCCATCCGCCATACGGCACTTTGACGACGCTGCTGAGCACGTCGCGGGACGAGGTGAGTCAGTTCCATCGCGAGCGCTGGCGACCGGACCGCGCCGTGCTCGCAATCACCGGCGACGTCGACCCCGAGCGCGCGTTCGCGACAGCCGCCGAGTGGTTCGGTCGCTGGGGCGGGCGGACCACGGCGGAGCCCGCGGCGCCACCCCCTGTGCCTCGCGAGGGCGTGCTGCTGCTCGACCTGCCCGGGAGCGGAGTCACCGAACTTCGCGCGCTGGCGCTGGCTCCCGGCCGCGGCGCGCCGGGCTACGCCGACTGGAGTGTCGCGCGCGAGCTCCTCGAATCCGGGGTACTCCCCGCCGGTGCGCACGTGACACTCGTGCCCGCACGCGAGGCCAGCATGTTCATGGTGAGCGCCACGGCGAGACCCGAGTCCGCCGGTGTCGTGGCGACGCGACTGCGGAGCGCGCTGCGCTCGTTCGCCGCGACGCCGCCGTCGACCGAGGCACTCGCGGCCGCGCGCCAGCGCGCGATCCGCGCGTGGCCGCTCACGCTCGAGTCGCACGGGCAATTGCTCGCCTCCTGGCTCGCGGGAGACGCGGCCGGCCTGCCCGCCGACCACCTCGCCCACACGCCGGAGACAATCGCTGGAGCCACGGGCGGCACGGCGATTGCCGCCCTGGCGAAGGACCTCACGCTGCTCGTGGCAGGACCTGCGGAGCGCATGCGGGGCCGGCTCGCGTCGCTCGGGCGTGTCGACACGCTCGCGTCCGACGCCGCAGCCGAGGTGGTCTCGGCGAGTGCCCGGGTGACGCCCGAGCAGCGCCGGCGCGGCCGTCAGCTCGTGACCCAGGCCATCGCGGCGCACGGCGGCGCCGACAAGCTCAAGGCCGCAAAGGTGACGTACCTGGACGGCGAACTGCACATGGACGTCGCGGGACGCGAGCTGGTGGGTGAAGTGCGCTACCTGCGCCAGGACCCCTCGCGCTTGGTCTATACAACACGATTCCTCGAGTTCGAACATCGCCAGGTGCTGGACGGCAATCGCGGCTGGACGCTGTCGCTGTCGGGCGATTCGGCCACGCTCGTCCACGCCGACAGCACCTCCCTGCACGCATTGCGCGGCATCCTCGAGTCCGACCTCGTGCACCTGCTGCGGGATGCGGGCGAACCCGCGAGCGAAGTCGCGGGCCAGGGCAAGGCGGCCCAGGAGGGCCGGCCCGTCGAGCGCGTCGAGTTCACGAGCCGGCTCGGCCTGCGCACGCGCTTGACGCTCGATGACTCCACGCATCGCGTCGTGGTCGTGGAAGCGGTGCCCACCCCGCAGGGAGGCTGGCGCGACAAGCGCCGCTGGTCGGATTTCGTGCAGGTGGACGGCATCTGGTGGCCGCGCCGCGAGGTGCGGGAACTCGACGGCGAACGGGTATCCTCGCTCCTGCTCCGCCGCCTCGCCGTGAACGGCGAGGTGGATACCATGCTGTTCCGCCGTCCCATCGTGGCGCGGGGCGAGATCCGTGGAGTCGAATGAGCTGGCGTCCCCGGCGGGCACGAAGCCCGCTCTGGCGACGCGAGTGGCGATGCGAATAGGGAGGTTGGCGCGATGAGTACCACCGACAGCGAGATCACCGTGGCGAACGCGAGCGCGCCAGCTTCGGGCGAGCGCTTCGTCTACTTCTTCGGGGAGGGGCACTCGGACGGCCACGGCGACATGAAGGACGTACTGGGCGGCAAGGGCGCCGGGCTCGCCGAGATGACGAACGCCGGCGTGCCGGTGCCGCCCGGATTCACCATCACGACGTCGGTGTGCCGGCACTACCACGCGAACGGCCGCCGCCTGCCCGAGGGGTTCGCCTCGCAGCAGGACGAGACGCTCGCCCAGCTCGAGCGCACGATCGGCCGCAGCTTGGGCGACTCGTCCGATCCATTGCTAGTGTCGGTACGTTCGGGCGCCAAGTTCTCGATGCCCGGCATGATGGACACCGTCCTGAACCTGGGGTTGAACGACCGCTCGGTTGAGGGCCTCGCCGCGAAGACCGGGAACGCCCGCTTCGCGTGGGATTGTTATCGCCGCTTCATCCAGATGTTCGCCTCGGTCGTCATGGACTTCGAGAAGCACGAGTTCGAGACGCTCATCACCGCGGCCAAGAAGCGCCGCCGGGTGCAGCTCGACACCGACCTGTCCGCGGCGGACCTGGAGCAGCTGGCGCTCGAGTTCAAGCGCCACGTGCGCAAGCGCGCCGGCCGCGACTTCCCGCAGGATCCCCGCGAGCAGCTCGCGATGGCGCGCGACGCGGTGTTCCGCTCGTGGGACAACGACCGCGCGATCTATTACCGCAAGCAGAACGGCATCCCCGACGACATCGGCACCGCGGTGAACGTGCAGGCCATGGTGTTCGGCAACATGGGCGACACGAGTGGCACCGGCGTGGGCTTCACGCGCAACCCGTCCACGGGCGAGCACCAGTTCTACGGCGAGTACCTCACCAACGCGCAGGGCGAGGACGTCGTGGCGGGCGTACGCACGCCGCAGCCGATCGCCAAGCTCGAGCGCGAGATGCCGGGCGTCTACCGCCAGCTTCGCGACATCACGTCGCGACTGGAGAAGCACTACCGGGACGTCCAGGACTTCGAGTTCACGATCGAACAGGGCAAGCTCTACCTGCTCCAGACGCGAAACGGCAAGCGCACGGCGCAGGCCGCGGTGCGCATCGCGGTGGAGATGGTCGCGGAAGGCCTGATCACCGAGGCGGAGGCCATCCTTCGCGTGGAGCCGGCCTCGCTCGATCACCTGCTGCACCCGCGACTGGACCCCAGGGCGAAAGTGCGGCTACTCGCCACCGGTCTCGCGGCCTCGCCCGGCGCGGCGGTGGGCCAGGCGGTGTTCGACGCGGACACGGCCGCGGAGCGCGGCGCGCGCAAGGACAAGGTCATCCTCGTGCGCAAGGAGACCACGCCGGACGACATCCACGGCATGGATGCGGCGCAGGGCATCCTCACCGCGACCGGCGGCATGACGTCGCACGCCGCGGTGGTGGCGCGTGGCATGGGCAAGCCGTGCGTCTCGGGCGCGGGCGCGGTGCACGTGGACGAGCACGGCCGGCGCATGACGGTGGACGGCGTCGTCGTCAAGGAGGGCGATTGGATCACGCTGGACGGCTCCACCGGCCGCGTGCTCCAGGGTGCCGTGCCCACGATCGAGGCCGAGGTGTCGGGCGAGTTCGGTGCGTTCATGACGATCGTCGACAAGCACCGGAAGCTTGGCGTGCGCGCGAATGCCGACGTGCCGCGTGACGCGCTCAAGGCGCGCGCGTTCGGCGCCGAGGGCATCGGGCTCTGCCGCACGGAGCACATGTTCTTCGCCGAGGAGCGGCTGCCGCAGGTGGTGCGTATGATCATGGCCGCGCCGCGAGCGAAGGCGCTCCAGAACAAGCTCGACGCGCGCGTCAAGGCGCTCGAGGGCGCGACGCCGTCGGAGGCGCGCGGCATCAAGGCCGAGATCGCGAAGCTCAAGCAGGAACTCGCGGTGCCGCTCAAGGACTACACCGGCGCGCTCGCCAAGCTGCTGCCGTTCCAGCGCGCCGACTTCCGCGGGCTGTTCAAGGCCATGAACGGCTTCCCGGTGACCATCCGCACGCTGGACCCGCCGCTCCACGAGTTCCTGCCGAAGCGAGAAGAGCTCATGGTGGACATCGCGCGGCTGCCGCGTGCGACCGCCGCGCAGAAGAAGGACATGGCAAAGCGCTACCGGCTCACCGTCGCCCAGCTCAAGAAGGGCATGCCCGAGCTGCTGCAGCGCGTCGAGGAGCTGCACGAGTTCAACCCCATGCTCGGCCACCGCGGCTGCCGGCTCGGCATCACCTACCCGGCCATCACCGAGATGCAGGCGCGCGCCATCTTCGAGGCGGCGTGCGAGGTGACCGCGAAGGGTGGCACCGTGATCCCCGAGGTCATGATCCCGCTCGTCGGCACGGTGCAGGAGCTGGCCGACCAGGCGGCAATCGTGCGTCGTGTCGCGGAAGACACCATGCGGCAGAAGGGCGTCACGGTGAAGTACTTGGTCGGGACCATGATCGAGGTGCCGCGCGCGGCGGTCACCGCCGAGCGCATCGCCGGCGTGGCCGAGTTCTTCTCGTTCGGCACGAACGACCTCACGCAGATGGCGTTCGGGTTCTCGCGCGACGACGCCGGCAAGTTCCTGCCCGAGTACGTCGAGCGGAAGGTGCTCGCGAACGACCCGTTCGTTTCGCTGGACCAGGAGGGCGTGGGCGCGCTCATGCAGCTGGCGGTGAAGGGCGGACGCAAGGCGCGCGCGAAGTTGAAGCTCGGCATCTGCGGCGAACACGGCGGCGACCCGGCGAGCGTGGAGTTCTGTCACCGTGCGGGGCTCGACTACGTGTCGTGCTCGCCGTTCCGCGTACCGATCGCACGGCTGGCCGCGGCGCAGGCCGCGGTGCGCGGTTCGACGAAGGAGGCGGATCGCCGCTGACGCCGCGGTCACACGCGACGCGACATGCTCACGATCGACATCCTGATCCCGGCTCGAGACGAGCAGGAAGCCCTGCCATTCGTCCTGGCGGGGCTTCCGCGTTCCGGAGAGGGTTGGAGCGTGCGTCAGGTCGTGGTCGTGGACAACGGCTCGCGCGACGGCACGGCGGCGGTCGCGCGGGCGGCGGGCGCGCAGGTCGTGGCCGAGCCCGTGGCGGGCTACGGCCGCGCCTGCCTCGGAGGCCTGGCGCACCTGCGCGGCGCACCGCCCGACGCGGTCGTGTTCGTGGACGGGGACCACAGCGACGATCCCTCCGAGCTGCCGCGACTCCTGGCGCCGCTCGTGGCCGGCGGGGCGGATCTGGTGATCGGCTCGCGCACGCTCGGAGCACGCGAGCCGGGGGCGTTCACGGCCGTTCAGGCATTCGGCAACTGGCTGGCCCCCGCACTGCTCCGGCTGCTGTGGGGCGCGCGCGCCACCGACCTGGGCCCGTTCCGGGCCGTTCGCTGGGCCACGCTCGAGTCGCTCGGGATGCGCGACCGCGACTTCGGCTGGACCGTGGAGATGCAGGCGCGCGCGGCCGCCCGCGGCGTGCGCACCGTCGAGGTGCCCGTGAGTTACCGCCGTCGTCGCCACGGGCGCTCGAAGATCGCCGGGACGCTCGTGGGCTCGGCTCGTGCCGGCGCCAAGATCCTCGCCACGATCGTTCGCGTGCGATTCGGAGGCTGACCCACCGCGCCGGTGCCGTCGCGCGCCGCGCGGGGAAACGGCCGCTGGCAGGCGCGGCGGGCGCGTCATAGACTCCGCGGCTCGAACCCACGGGGGGCGGCATGTTCATCGAGGAGTACCTGGTCGAGTTGCGGCGCGAGCACTTCGCAGCGCCCGCGCTCGTCCGTTACGTCCGGCAGGTGGGCGCGCGCGTCCGCGCGGAATGGCTTGCCAACCCCAACGCGGTGCGATCGATCTGGGCGGTGGCCGTCAGCTACTTCGCCGCGGCGTTCCTCGCCAGCGTCGGCATCGCGCTCGCCTGGGACCGCGCGCTCGCCGAGCGGTTCTTCGTCAACACCGCGCTGTGGGTGCTGCCCGCGTTCATGTTCGTGTCGCTGTTCCTGGGCCACCTGCGTGACAGCGAAGGCCACCGGCTCTCGGGCCTGAACGTACCGCTCATGCTCACGCTCGCGCGCGTCGCGCTCGTGCCCGGCATCGCCGTGTTCCTCGAGGAGCGCCACTTCGCATGGGCGTTCGGCATCTACGTGTTCGCGTCGCTCACCGACGTCGTCGACGGCTGGCTCGCGCGCCGCTGGCACCAGACCACGCCGCTCGGCAGCGTGCTCGATCCGCTCGTGGACATCGTGTTCAACCTGACCGCACTCGCCGGGCTCGCGGCAGCACAGCTGCTTCACTCTTGGGTGTTCTGGGTGGCGGTGCTCCGTTACGGCATCCTCGTCGTGGGTGCGGCCGGTCTCTACCTGTTCGTGGGACCGCTGCGCATCCGGCCGACGTGGTTCGGACGCATGACCGGCGTGATCATGACCTGCCTGATCGCGCTGTTCACGCTGCTCGTGGCCGTGCGCGGCCCGGTGGGCGCAGGACTCACGCGCCTGACCGAGATCGCGCTCGGCTTGATGCTCTCGGCCACCGTGCTCCAGGTGCTCGTCCTCGGGTGGTACAACCTGCGCCTGCTCACGGGAGCGGCGCGCCAGAACGATCGCGTCGTGCGTGACGTCCAGTGGCGCGCATGACCGGAGGGAACCGATGAGACCCGTCGCGCTCGAGGGGGACCTCGCGCACTTCTTCCCGTCCGAAGTGCTGCAGCTGCTGCAGCTCGCGCAGGCCGCGGGCCGGCTCGAGTTCACGCGCGACTCGGAACGCGTGGACCTGTGGTACGAGCGCGGCCGCCCGGTGTTCGCGCGCACGAGCGGGCTGTCCGTGCGCGCGGGCGAGCTGCTGCAGCACAAGGGCATCGTCAGTGCCCAGGCGCTCGGCCGCGCGCTCGATCGGCAGCGCGGCGAACCGCACCGCCGCGTCGGTGAGCTGCTGGTGGATCAGGGTGATGCTTCGCGCGAACAGGTCACGGCCGCAGTGCACGAGGTGCTCCGCCGCATCGTCTACAACGTGATCCTGTGGCGCGACGGGCACTTCCGTTTCCTGCCGGGCGAAACGGCGGAGAATGAGGACATCACGCTCGACCTCGATCTGGAGCGGCTGATCCTCGAGGGCCTGCGCCTCGCCGACCAGGAGCGGGCCGTGCGCGCCGGCGAGACCACGGAATAGCGTGATCGGTCTGTCGCTCCACCTGGCGCCGAACGCTCCTTGGGCCTGGCTGGTGCTCGCGACGGTCGCGTTCGTCGTGCTGGCCCGTTGGGCCTACGCGTTCCGGATGCCGCCGTTGGCACCCCTCACGCGGCGCGCGCTGTCGCTGCTGCGCTGGGGCGCGCTCGCGCTGCTGGCGTGGCTGCTCGCGATGCCCGTGCTGGAACGCTCACTCCCCGCCTCCGGCACACGCGTGCTCGTGCTGCGCGACCGCTCATTGAGCATGGACCAGCCGGAGCGCGCGGGCGGTGGCACACGCGACCTGGCCGCCGAGCGTGCGCTCGGCGAGCTGCGCTCGGCACTCCGCGGGCGCGCGCGCCTCGAGGAGGGCGCGTTCGCGGGAACGCTGCTCGCCGACAGCGTGCGTGCCACGAGCGAGCGCGCCGCCACGGCGCCGGGAAGTGTGTTGAACAAACTCGCGCGCCTGCCCGTGGAGCGGCGGCCGGACGGCGTCATCCTGATCTCGGACGGCGCGGTGAACGCGGGCGAGGACCCGGTCGCCGCGGCACGCGCGCTCGGCGCGCCCGTGCACACGCTGCTGGTCGGCGAGCGCACCGGCGTGGACCGCGGCATCGCGGGGGTGGAGGCCACGAGCGAGGCGCGCGTGGGCGAGGCCACACCCGTGCGCGTGCGCGTCGTGAGCGACGAGGAACGCGGCACGCCGATCGTGGTCCGACTGGAGGACGGCGGTCGCGAGCTCTCGCGCACCACGGTGCCGGCGCCGGGCCCGGGCGCCGAGGCGCTGGCCGAACTGCGCGTGGTGCCGTCGCGCGCCGGACTGGCGCTGTGGACGGCGCGCGTCGCGCCACTCGAGGGTGACATCTCGCCCGATGACGACGCGCACGGTGTGGTGGTGCCTGTCGCACCCGGCAAGCTCGGTGTGCTCGTGCTGTCGTCCGGATTGAACTGGGATCTCGCGTTCCTGCGCCGCGCGCTCGCCGGGGACTCGACCGTGGAGCTCGACACGCGCGTGCGCGAGGCGAGCGGCGCATGGCAGGCACTCGAGCGTCCGAGCACGGGTTCGGTTTCACCCGGCGACTTGACGGGTAAATCGGTGGTGGTGCTGGACGCGGTCTCGGTCGCGGACTTGGGACCCGCGCTCGACTTGGGGCTGGCGAACTTCGTGCGCGGCGGCGGGGGCTTACTGCTCCTCGCCGGGCCTGCACCTGGGGCGGCGCGTTTCGCGGGCGGCCAGCTCGGACGCGATCTCGTGTTCCGGTCGGGAGCGCAGTCGGCCGCGCAGGTCGGCCCGGAGCCGTTACAGGCCGGCGCCGAGCTGCTCGCATGGGATGACGACCCGGCTCGCGCCGCTCGCGCCTGGCGCGAGGCCGCACCGCTCGCGGACGTGAGCGCCCTGGCGCCCGGCGGTGCCGATCGGCTGTTGCTCGCGGGACGAGACGGCGGACCGCCCCTCTGGCTCGCGCGCGCCGTGGGCCGCGGTCAGGCGCTGCTCGTCAACGGCACCGGCTTCTGGCGCTGGTCGCTGGACGGCACCGACGAGCTGGCGGGCGAGCGCGGCCGGCGACTGTGGCGGAAGACCGTTCGCTGGCTCGCCGAGCCGGTGCACGGCGAGCTGCTGCGCGTCACCGCCGAGCGCCGGCTGGTGCCGGGCGGCGAGCCGGTCCGGCTGGACGCGCTGCTGCAGGACGCGCGCTTCCACCCGGTCGGAGGCGCGGAGGTCCGCGCCGAGCTCGCCGGCCCCGGCGGTGCGTCGCGCCGCGTCACGTTCGCGCCCGGCGGCCCCGGTGCCTACACGGCGACGTTTCCGTCACCCGGCCCGGGCCGCTGGCAGGTGAACGTGCGCGCGACACGCGACGGACGCGAACTCGGCCGCGCGCGCGGCGAGTTCGTCGTGGACCGCTGGACGCTCGAGGCGTTGCGCGCGCAGCCGGACAGTACGTCCATGTCGGCGATCGCGGCGGCGAGCGGAGGCCGCTTCGGCGTGGCCAAGGACGCTGCGGCGTGGGCGCGCGCGCTCGATTCGCGTGCGCTCGTCAGGCCTCGCACCGCGAGTACGCGGCTGTGGGAGTCGCCGTGGTTGTTCGCGATGGTGGTGGCGATGCTGAGCGTGGAGTGGGGCTGGCGCCGGCGGCGGGGGCTGATGTAGCTCGTTCGCCTACTGCGTCGCCCCTCGCCCCTCGCGTCCCGGGGCTCGACGGAGGGCTACCGGAACCGCTGCTTCAGCGCGCCCCAGGTGCTCCGTTCCACCGGCACGGGCGCGAAGAACTCGAGCAGGTACACGTCGTCGCTGTAGTTGAAGTCGCCGCCGCCCTCGGCCGCCTGGTCCTCCACGCACAGCCAGGCATCACTCAAGTGCGGACCGGTTCCCCTGTAGAACAGCATGTGCGCCCGCTGGTCGCTGTTCCGGGCGTCCTGCGAGTAGAACGCCGCCGC
>JAHFBX010000379.1 GCA_023249815.1 Candidatus Eiseniibacteriota bacterium | reverse complement strand
GGTGGGCTTCGCACGCCCCCGGGCGGGATCGAGTTCGCGCCGCCGGGCGTGCGGCGCGCCACGAACGGGTCGCTCGACGCGGTCCGCGTGGAGGGTCGGCTCATACGCATCCTGTCGCCGGACGGCCGCTATCGCTGGCGGCCGTCACGCGATTCGGGTGTCCCACCTCACTCGATCGAGTGGGGACATCAGCTGCCCGTGCCGCCTGGGCGATAGCGCCCGCCTGTTCCGGGAGCCGCGAGCCTTCACACGATCGCTTCCGCCCAGCCTTCCGGCACGTTCGCGCCGTTCGTTCGGATGACCTCGCGGTAGTACTCGCCGCTCGCCTTGATCGTGCGCTGCTGCGTCGCGTAGTTCACGTGGACGAGTCCCATGCGATGGGAGTAGCCGCTCGCCCACTCGAAGTTGTCGAGCAGCGACCAGACGTAGTAGCCGCGAACGTCCACGCCTCGCCGAATGGCCTCGCGCAGCGCCGCCAGGTGGCGGCGGAGGTAGTCCATGCGCAGCAGGTCCTCGACGCGGCCGCGGACGGGGCTGTCGGGATCGGGGAACGCGGCGCCGTTCTCGGTGATGTAGATCGGTACGTGACCGTAGCGCTCGGTGACCCAGGTGAGCGTTTCCACGAGCAGCTCGGGTCGCACCTCCCAACCGGTCGTCATGCGAGGCCCGCGGTCTCCCGGCACCTCGACTGCGCGCGTCGGCGGACGGCTGTCGTCGTGGCGCACGTCGTAGCCTGTGTACCAGTTGATGCCGAGGAAATCGAACGGCTCGGTGAGCGACCGCATCTCAGCTTCGGGGTGCTCCGGCCACACGTCGGCGAACATCTCGCGCACCGCGTCGGGATAGCGGCCGCGATAGACCGGGTCCAGGTACTGCTCGTTGAAATAGGCGTGGCCGCGTGCGGCCGCGGCGACGTCGGCGGGGGACGCGGTGGCCGGATGGTGCGGCGCGAGGTTCACGACGAGGCCGATCTTCGCATCGCGCATGCGGCTCTCGCGGAACCGGCGCACCGCCGCGGCGTGCGCGCGGAGAAGCCCATGCGTGACACGCGTGGACTCTCGCGGATCGCGGTGGCCGGGTGCGTTCACGCCGAACAGGTAGCCCGCGTCCACGATGACCCATGGTTCGTTGATCGTGCACCAGAGCCGCACCCGGTCGCCGAGCCGGTCGAAGAGGAGCGCGGCATAATCCGCGAACCACTTCGGCATGTCGGGATTCGTCCAGCCGCCGCGTTCGTGGAGTGCTTGCGGCAGGTCCCAGTGGAACAGCGTGAGCATCGGCGTGATGTCCGCCGCGAGCAGCTCGTCCACCAACCGCTCGTAGAACGCGAGCCCCGGTTCATTCGCTCGCCCCGCCCCCTCGGGGAGCACCCGTCCCCACGCCACCGAGAAGCGGTAGGAGCGGAGTTCGAGCGCCCTCATGAGCGCGACGTCGTCGCGCCAGCGGCGGTAGTGGTCGCAGGCGACGTCCCCGGTCATACCGCGCAACGTGCGGCCCGGCGTGTGCGCGAACCGGTGCCAGACGCTCTCTCCGGCGCCATCCGCCAGTGGAGAACCCTCGATCTGGTAGGCGGAAGTCGCTGCACCCCAAAGGAATCCGGCCGGGAATGACAGCGATTGTGCCACGCGGGGTCCTCCTCGGGCTCCAACGGCGTGCGAACGGGCGCGGGACCGCGCCCGTATGAATTCCGCAGGCAACGTAACATGCGTCTTGACAGTGATAAAACGTAGATGTAATCGTTTTCATGGCAACGAAAGTGCGGGTCCATCGCCGTCCCCCTCGCACCGCGCTCCGCCTGGCGATCTCCAAGCGACCCCGGCGTATCCCGGAGAGGGCATGTGAAACGGCCCGACCCGGCGTTCGCTGCCGCGGCCTTGCGATGCAGGCCCCCTGCCGCTGGCGATACGCGACAGCCCGCGAGTGGGAACCTGCCCACACTCATCTTGGAGACATCCCCATGAGGCGGATCACTACCACTGCACTGGCGCTCGCTGCCGCATGTCTTGCGTTCGCGTCCGCGGCGCTTGCCACGCCGCTCCCGAACAGCGCGGTCATCCACACGCGAGTGTTCGACGACTGTCCCATCTCACTACTGTCCACCACGAACACGTTTCCGGGCCTGGTCGAGATCAACGACCAGAACCAGCCGCCGCAGCCCAGCTGCGCGGGTTTCGCCAATCTGCACACTTGGCGGTTCTCGACGGACGGCACGAATCCGATCCAGTTCGGCAATGGCGACACGTTCGAGTTCTCGTGCACGCTGGTCCTGAACGGTACCGGCGAAGGCGGCTTGAGCCTTGCGCCGTGGTGGTCGCCTGATGCCGACGGTCTGTTCAACGTGCGCACCACCGACGGCGAGATCGCCTGCTTCGGCGGTCGGCTGCCGTTCTTCTCGTTCACGGGCGCGTTCGGCCTCCTGTACTCGAACAACACGCCGATCCAGCTCGGCATCTCGTACATGCCGAACGGACTGTCGTCGGGCTCGCCGGCGCAGGTCATCTACAGCGTGCGCTACGCCAGCATCAACTACACGAGCGGCCCGCTCAGCTTCGACCAGGGCA
>JAHFBX010000129.1 GCA_023249815.1 Candidatus Eiseniibacteriota bacterium | reverse complement strand
GCGGAGCGCCGGCCAAGAACTCCCACGTCACCGTGGACCAGCCGTTCCACACCACCTCGCCGAGGATCACCACCACCATGAGCACGATGAGCAGCGCGGCGAGCCCGGAGATTGCGGTGAAGCCCGCCCCGGTCCACTCGGCGTTCGAGCGCTGCGACGCCACGGGCGCGGAGGGTCCCGCTACCGGGAGTTCGACCGCGCTCACGCGCCCGCCAGCCGCTTGCGCAGCCGTTCCACGAATGCGCCGGCCGCGACGTTGATCAGGAATGTCACCGTGAACAGCAGCGCGCCAAGGAAGAACAGCGTCGAGTAGTGCGCACTCCCGACCACGACCTCGGCCAACTCCGCCGCGATGCTGGCGGACAGCGTGCGCACCGAGTCGAACACGCTCGCCGAGCGGATGGCGGCGTTGCCCGACGCCATGAGCACGATCATCGTCTCGCCGACGGCGCGCGCGAGGCCGAGCAGCACGCCGGCCGCGACGCCGGCCGAGGCGGCGGGCAGCGACACGTGCCACGCCGTCTGCCAGGCGCTGGCGCCCAGGCCGAGCGACGCCTCGCGATACGAGCGAGGCACCGCGCGCAGCGCGTCCTCGGCGACGGTGAAGATGGTGGGGATGACGCCCAAGCCCAGCGCGATACCCGCGGTGAGCGCGTTCAACCGCATCGCGGAATGCGTGACCGACTGGAGCCACGACGCCAGCACCATCAACGCGAAGAAGCCCATGACCACGGACGGGATGCCGGCGAGCAGCTCGATCGCGGGCTTCAGGAACTCACGCACGCGCGGGCTCGCGAACTCGGCGCTGAACACCGCGGCCAGCACCGCGAGTGGCACCGCGAACAGCATCGCGATCAGCACCACCTTTACCGTTCCGATGAGCAGCGGCGCCAGCCCGTACTTCGGGATGTCCCCCACCGGCTGCCAGTTCGGCGTGCCGAGGAACTTCGCGACACTCGCTTCCTTCTGGATCTCCGCGTTCGCCAGAACCGGCCAGGCCTCGCGGAAGACGAACACCACGATGAGCACGAGCCCCGCCACGGCGGAGAACGCGCAAGCTTTGAGCGCCCACTCGACCAGCGTCTCGCTCCCACGTCGGTGCTGGCGCACGAGCGTGAGTGCCGGGGGTGCCGGGCGGGCGGCGTGGCTCATCGTGGCGTCGTCGGGCGTCATCAGCGGAGCGGGAAGTAGCCCACGTCGCCGGCCAGCTTCTGGCCTTCAGCCGAGAGCACCCAGGTCACGAACGCCTTGGTGTCACCGGCGGGCGCCTTGCGGAGGTAGAAGAAGAGGTCGCGTGACAGCGGGTAGGTGCCGGCCAGCACCGCTTCCTTGGTCGGCAACACGGCCGCGCTCGTGGCGTCATTCTTCATTGCCACCTCGCGCACGCCCTTCGCGTACGCCGCCCCGCCATAGCCGATGCCGTTCGGGTCCTTCGCCACGGCGTTCACGACCGCCGCGGTGCCAGGCAGCGTCTGCACGCGCTCCGAGAAGTCCTTGCCGCCGAGCACGTGCTCCTTGAAGAAGCCGTACGTGCCCGAGCTGTTCTCGCGACCGTAGAGGATGATGGTCGCGTTCGGGCCGCCGACCTGGCTCCAGTTCGTGATCGTGCCCAGGTAGATGTCGCGCAGCTGCTCCATCGTGAGCTCGCGAAGCGGGCTATTCGAGTGCACGTAGATCGTGAGTCCGTCCTTGGCCACCGGGATCTCCACGCCCATCGTCTGGTAGCGGTCGCGGAGCTTCAACTTCTCGTCCTGCTTCATGGCGCGCGAGGCCTGGCAGATCTCGGTGGTGCCGTTGATGAGCGCCGCGATGCCGGTGCCCGAGCCGCCGCCGGTGACCATGATCACCTGGCCCTTGTGGGCGTTCATGAAATTCTCCGCCCAGCGTTGGCCGAGGATCACCATGGTGTCCGAGCCCTTCATCGTGATGGGCTTTCCAGCGAGGGCGGGTGCGGCGGCGAGCGCCGCCCAAGCGAGCAGCGAGGTCAGGATGATTCGCTTCATAGGTCCTCCGGGGGGGAGCTAGAACTTGTGTTGGAGCTGGATCGTCCACAGGTTGTCGTGCGGATCCGTGAACCGGCCGGCGCCGGCGGTGACGTCGGTGGTGATGGCGTCGTAAGCCACGGTGAATCGCGTGAACCCGTCATAGAACGCGTTGATCCCGAGGCCGAGCCGCGTGAACTGGTCGTGGTCGAGGTCCACGTTCGGGTCGTAGGCGTCGTAGCGCGCGACGGCCTGGAAGCGGTCTGCACGAGCATCACGTACCAGCCGAGCATGTCGGTCGCTAGGTGGTTCGGGTTGGCGCCCGATCGCAGCAACCGGTTCGGGTTGGCGCTCGTGGGGGCCACCACGAGCACTCGGTTGGAGTCCGCGTTCGCTTCGTGGCCCGCGTAGTACTCGCCGCGCAGCGAACCGCCGCCCAGGCTCGACAACGACCAGTAACCCTGGGCGTCGAACCCGACGCGCGTCTTGTCCGTCTGGACGTCGGGGCCCGTGAGCGCCGTGACCTGCCGGCCCCAGTAGCCCGACACCGCGGCATCCCAGACGCCCTGCGACCAGCGCACGCGGCCGGTGACGTCCTTGCCGCGCGTGGGATCCGTATTCGGGAAGTCGGAGCTGTTGACGCCGCCGCCGTTCAGCACCGAGAGCGAGGTCTTGAGCCGCGGCGTCCACTGGCTCTCGAGCTTGGCGCCCCGATCGCGCTCGCCGGAAAACAGCACGTTCTCGGCGCGCGACCGCTCGGGCAGCTCGCGCACACTCGAGGAGCGCTCGATCTCCCAGCCGAACGGCACGTTGAACTGACCGAGCGTGAGCTGGTGGTCGTGCCCGGGCGTCCACGGGTCCAGGAGCGTGACGTACGCCTCGAGCAGCCGGATGGTGCGGTCCGCGCCGCCGTCGAAGTACACGACCGCCTGCGACAGCGGGCTCGAGTCGTACGTCATCTTGAGCCGCGCGCGCCGGATGAAGAACCGCGTCGCGTTCGGCGTGGTGAGCGTCGCGGGGGAACCGCTCGCCTTCACGGAGTCGTTGCTCGCCTCGCTGAACTCGGTGCGCGCCTGGACGTAGCCCGAGAACTTGAACTTCTTGAGCTTGTCGGTGTCGGCCTGAAGCGTCTGGAGTTGCTCGTTCAGCCCCTCCAGCAGGCCGCGAAGCTCCTGACGTGTGACGGCGCCGGTGTCGGCGGCGGCGCCTTCCTGGGCGTGGCCCGGGGACGGTGCGGTGATGCAGAGCAGTACTGCGGCGATGGCGAAGAGTCGATGCTTCAAGGTTTCCTCCTCCTGGAACTTGGTGCCCGATGCGTCGCGGGGCGAGTCCTTCGCCGCGCGGGGGTGCGCAAGGGATCGGGGCATGGCCCCGGGGCGACTTGATGGTCGGGCCGGGCGAGTTTCGGGCTCGGCTCCCGCGGGTAACGGATGGGTTACAAAGCGGGTGGGACCGGCGGGCCCCAGTGGGCGTGGCGCCTCAACGCGGTCCGGAGGGAATCTCGAACCGGAACGTCGTGCCGGACCCGATGCGGCTCACCACCGACACTTCGCCGCCGTGCATCGCGATCACGTGCTTCACGATCGAGAGCCCGAGCCCGGTCCCGGTCCCGCGCGCAAAGCGCGTCGGAGCCCCTTCGCGGGAACGCGCCTTGTCCACGCGGTAGAAGCGCTCGAACACGCGTGGCAAGTCCTCCGCCGGGATCCCGGTGCCGGTGTCACGCACGGCGCACCACACCATCTCGTCATCGCGGCCCACGGACAGCCGCACCGAGCCGCGCTCGGTGTACTTGACCGCGTTGACCACGAGGTTGGCCAGCGCCTGCGAGATGCGCACGCGGTCGGCGTACACCAGCACGCCTGGCCCGGGCTCCAGCACCACTTCCAGGCCCGCACGCGTCGCCGCCTCGCGCACGTGTTCCAGCTGCTCGGCGGCCAGCGCGCGCAGGTCGAACGATTCCCGCCGCAGCGTCGCGTCGGGCCGCTCCAGCTCGGCGAGCGCCAGCAGGTCTTCGACCAGGGCCTGCAGCCGCACCGCGCCGTCGCGCATGATGCGCACGAAGCGCTCGCGGTTCTCGGCGTCCTCGAGGCCGCCCTCGAGCAGCGTCTCGGCGTAGCCGCGCAGCGAGGTGAGCGGCGTGCGGAGTTCGTGCGACACGTTCGCCACGAAATCCTGCCGCATACGCTGCAGGGCCTCGCCCTGCGACAGGTCGTGCAACACGATCAGCACCGGCTCGGGTGCCGGCCCCCCGAGTGGCGTGACCGTGCCGCGCGCCGTGCCGGCTCGCGTGGCCCACGGCTTCAAGTCCCGCGACACCGTGCGCCCGGCGCGGCGGGACTCCGCGACCATCTCGGCCAGCTCGGGGATGCGTGCGAACGCCGTGAACGGCGTGCCCGACTCGGGCGGCCGCGCCGCATCGAGCAGCTCGGCGAAGCGGTGGTTCACGTGCACGACGCGGTCGGCGCCGTCCAGCAGCGCCACGCCGTCGCTCATGTGGGCGAGGATGCGCTCGCGGTCGTCCCGCTCGCGGCGCAGCGCCTCGACGCGCGTGTCGAGCTCGGCCCGCATCTCGTTCAACGCGCGCCCGAGCTGGCCGAGGTCGTCGTCGGGGGATTCGGTGGCGCGCACGCCGGGCTCGCCCTGGCCGATGCGGCGAGCCACGACCTGCAGCCGGCGCAGGCGCAGCGCGAAGCGGCCGCTGACGTAGGCGAGCACGAGGATGCTGGCGAGTAGCGCAAGCGACGCGGCCGCGACCGACAGCCGCGTGAGCGACTCGGACAGGTGCTGAACCATCACCAGCGGCTGGGCCAGCCGCAACACGGCCGCGGAATCGCGTGCCATCGGCACGGCGCAGTACAGGAACTCCTCGCCCACCGTGCGTGAGCGCCTCACCGCCAGCCCCACGCCGCCGCGCAGCGCCGCGCGCATTTCGTCCCGCTGCCCATGATTCTCCATCTCGCGCGCACGCGCCCGGGAGTCGGCGAGCACGCGACCGTCCCCGGCGATCACCGTGGCGCGCAGGCCGAAGCGAGCCTCGAGGGAATCCGTCGCGGGCTGCCACGAGCCCGCCTGCACCTCCGCCGTGCGCGCGGCCTCGCGCGTGAGCCGCACCAGCGTCTCGGACTCGTGCTCGAGCAACCAGCGGCGCTGGGCGCCGTGTTCGAGCACCGTGAGCAGCCCGACCGCGCCCACCACCACGATCACCGGGACGACGAGCAGTCGCGCCCGGAGCGACAGCCTCACGCGTCCTCGGCCGGTGCGGGCGCCACGAGCTTGTAGCCGGCCCCGAGCACCGTTTCGATGATCTCGTGGTGGTCTCCGAGCTTGGCGCGCAACCGCCGCACGTGCACGTCCACGGTGCGCGTCTCGCCCACGTAGTCGTAGCCCCACACCTTGCGCAGCAGCTCGTCGCGTGACAGCGCGCGGCCCGGGTGGCGCGCCAAGAACGCGAGCAGGTCGAACTCGCGCGGCGTGAGATCCAGGCGCGCGCCGGCGCAGGAGGCCTCGTGCGCGTCGAGATCCACGCGAAGCGGGCCCGCCTCGAGCGCACGCACCCCCGAGGGCTTCGTGCGGCGCAGCAGGGAGCGCACGCGCGCCACCAGCTCGCGCGGGCTGAACGGCTTCGTGAGGTAGTCGTCGGCCCCCTGCTCGAACCCGAGCAACTTGTCCATCTCGGCCGACCGCGCGGTGAGCACCAAGATGGGCAGGTCATGCGTCAGCGGCTCGGAGCGCAGCTCGCGCACGATCTCGAGCCCGTTCATGCCGGGCAGCATGAGGTCCAGGACGAGCGCGTCGGGCCGGGACGCGAACAGCTGCCGCAGCCCCTCTTCCCCGTCGGCCGCGGCGGCCACGCGGTAGCCCGCCTTCTCCAGGTTGTAGCGGACGAGGTCGCGGATCTCCTTCTCGTCCTCGATCAGCATGACCAGCTCGCTCACGCGCACCTCCGGGCGGGCATGTAAGCATCCGGGCGGGGCCTCGTCCATCGGCGGGCGCGCGTGCGCGGGTTGCCGAAAATGACCGCGTCGCCCGTCACGGCGACGATCCATCGAAACGAAGTGCTAGAGTCGGTGCCCCACGCCCATGGCTCTCCATCCCGGCATCGGCGCACCGGTCCTGGACCGGCTCGGCCCGCGGGACGTGCCCGAGGTGCTGTCGTTCCTCGAGGACGATCCCGTGTTGCACGTGTACCTGATCGCGCTCGTGCTGCGCGACGCGCTCGCGCGCCCGCACGACTCGTGGTGGGGTGCAAGGCGCGACGGCCGTCTCAGCGCGCTGCTGTTCGCCGGCGCGCACTCGGGCGCGGTGCTGCCCGCGGGCGACGACCCCGAGGCGCACCGGTTGCTGGGCGAACTGGCCGCCGAGGAGCCCGGCTTGAAGCCCGGCCGGCTGCAGTTGATCGGACCGCGTGACGCCGTGGCGGCGCTGCGCCAGACGTTTCCCGGCTCCGGCATCCGGCTGCGGCTCGAGCGCGCGCAGGTCTACATGGTCCAGGACCGCGCCGGCGGCGCGCCCGGCGCGCTGCCCGAGCTGCGGATCGCGCGCCGCGAGGACTACGCCTACCTCTATACCGCGGGCGCCGAGCTGCGCGCCGAGGAGCTCATGGAGGACCCGCGCGCGGTGGACGCGGTCGCCTACGCGCGTCGAGTCGAGGAGGAGTGCCGGGACGGCTGGACCTGGCTGTGGCGCGACGCCCGCGGGCTCTGCTTCCGCGCCGGGATCAGCGCCATCACGCAGGAAGCGGCGCAGGTGTCGGGCGTGTACGTGCCGCCGGCGCTTCGCGGGCAGGGCATCGCGCGCAGGGCGCTTGGCGAGCTGTGCGCGCGCTTGCTCTTGCGCACACGTCACGTCTGCCTGTTCGTCAACGACTTCAACGCGCCCGCGCTCGCGCTCTACCACCGCCTCGGCTTCCAGTCGCGCGCCGCGTGGGCGTCGGCGTTCTACGTGCGCGAGGGGCGGTAGGGCGGGTCAGGCCAGCAGCCGCTTCGCCACCGCGGCGAGCCCGCCCTCGACCGCCTCCACCTCGCCGTCCGGCAGCGCCGCGATCTCGCGCCGCATGCGCGCCGGCGTGTAAGGATGAACGAGCCAGAACAGCCGCGTGCGACGCCACGCCGCGTCGCAGCGCTTGAGCGCCAGCGGGAGTGCCAGGTCCAGCGAGAACACGTCGCCCACCACCGCGTCGGGGCGCTCCTCGTTCAGCACCTTTGCATAGTCGGGCCGCGCCACGTCCACGCGCATGCCGCCCACGGCGATCGTCTCCCCCGCTCCCGGCGCCAAGCCGAACTTGCGCGCCGAGCCGCGCAGCCGCAGCGCCCGCTCGGCGTGCTCCGGATGCACGCGCGCGGGCACGCCGGCGTGATGGAACCAGCGGTCGAGCTTCTCGGTCCCGGAGTTGGACACCACCACGACCTCGATGTCTGCCGCGAGCAGCTCGCGCCCGGCGGCCGCCGCCTCCGCGGTGATGCCTGGGCCACGGCGCGCTTCCACCTTCTGCACGCCGGCCACGTGGCAGCGGCCGCCAAACGAGTCGAGCGACGAGCCCTGCGCCTCCGCGGCCTCGGCGAGACGCCTCGCGAGCGGATCGTGCTCGCGCTGCCCGTGCAGGTAGTGGAGCAGCGCGCCGTGCTCGGTGAACGGGTCCTCGTCCGCGAACGCCGACAGCCGCCCGGCCGAGACCCAGCCCCAGTGCGTGGGCTCCGCGCGCACCGCGCGCCGCGCGGTCGCGAGCCAGTCGAGCACGCGCGCTCGCTCGCCCTCCCCCACCAGGCCCGCGAGCGCGGCGTCCAGTTCCGCGCCGTGCGCGACGCCCTCCTCGTCGGGATAGGTCCACACACC
>JAHFBX010000378.1 GCA_023249815.1 Candidatus Eiseniibacteriota bacterium | reverse complement strand
CATCGCCCACGCGGAGCGGCTCGCCACAGCCTGCCCCGCGCGCGCGCGTCGCGCGAGGAACGCGTCCACGAGCCCCGCGACGACGAGTGCCAAGCCGGCAAGTGGCACCACGAGGTAGTGAAGGTAGCTTCGTCCGGGAAGTGGCAGCACGGGTAGCACGGCGAGCCACCACCACGCGGCACCCGCGCGAACGAGGCGCGGCGCGCCGGGACGGAACGCCAGAACGCTCAGGACGAGCGCGATCGCGGGCAGCACGAATCGAGCGGCGTCATCGGTGGCGGCGTGCAGGTCGGGAATGGGATCGCGCAGGTCCACCGACCAGCCGAAGAGCCGCGCCACGTTCTCGAGTAGGTTCTCGCCGAGCGACACCGAGTAGGCCTGGCCCCCGAGCCGGCCGCTCGCGATGCCGAGCGACAGCAGCACACCGCCCATGAGCACACCACCGGTGAGCAGTGGCAGGAGCGCGCGACCGCGCGCGCGACATGTCCCGCCTCCGCCCCACGCGAACAGCGCCGCGAACGCCACGAGCATGACGCTCTCCTTCGCGGAGACGGCGAGTGCGAGCAGTCCCAGGGCCGGGAGGAGCCGCAGCGGCGGCCCGGTGAACTCAAGCGCCGCGAGCAGGAACGTGAGCGAGAGCAGTTCGCCGATCGACGTGATCGCGAGGAGCGCGGGGAACATCAGTCGCGAGGTTGCGAACAGTCCAGCGGCGAGCCACGCCGCGAGCGACGAGCTTCCCCAGCGCCGCGCGAGCCGGTAGAGCAGCATGGCGTTCAACGCATGGAGCAGGAGACTCGCGAGGTGGTACGGGAACGGCTCGTGTCCCCACATCGGCACCGTCACGCGGAACCATGCCCAGCCGGAAAGCCATCGCCACGCCGTCAGGGGCCACGGCCGGATGCCGGCTGCCTGCTGGAACAGGATCAGGTCATCGAGCGCGAAGAAACCCTGGAGCACATGGCGGTGGACCAAGAACGTGAGCAGCGCCAGCGAGGAGAGCAGCATCCAGGTCGGTGGCGCAAGCGGCGGGCGCGGGGGCGTGACGGCGGCGCTGCGCGAACGACGAGGAGTCGGCATGCGTGACATGTAACACCGCCCGCGAACCGGGCGGTAGTGCGAGCCGCGCGACGCCTACCCGAGCCCGCGCCCGGTGAGCAGGTACACGGCGAAGCTCGCGAGCCAGTGCGTGCCCATCCAGTCGTCGCCCTGCGCGCCCTTGAGCCCGGCGGCTGCGTGCCGTGCCGCACCGCGCTCGAGCAGCGAGTAGAGCTCGTGTCCCTCCGGCAGCGCCGACACGATGCCCTGCATCATCCAGGCACGAGACAGGTTCAAGCCGTCCAGGTGCGCGAACTTGCCGTCGTGGCGGTCAGGCGGCGCCACCGGCTCGAGCCAGCGTGCGAGCCGCTCTTCGCGCGCGTCGGGAAGGAAGTTGTAGATCCAGTTCGTGAATGCGTCGCGTGGCAGCACGCGCCGCAGGAGGTCGGCCTGGCCGAGTGTTGGCGAGAGGAAGTCATGCGCCGACGGTTCGTAGTCCACGGGTGCCGAGGTGTCGGCGCGGTAGAGCCGCGCACACTGGAGTGCGAGTCGCTCGCGGTAGGCCGGTCGCTCGGCGTCACGCGCCCAGTCGAGCGCCAGGCCGAACGCGAACGCGCTCTGGCTGTGCTCGCCCGAGCGCAGCGCCCACGGCAGCTTATCGGCCCACTCGAGCAGTCGTTTCGCGGCCAGGTCCTCGAGCGGGATCAGGGACTCGCTCCAGGCGCGCGCTCGAGGCTCGTCCAACCCTCGCAGTTCGGAGGCAAGCTGCAGCAGCCAGGCGAGTCCGTACGGTCGTTCGAATCCCGGCCGGCGTTCCACGAACGCGAACTCGCGCGCGAGATGCTCACGGGTGAGCGAGCGGGCGAGCTGCTCGCGAGCGCGCCCCGCCCACTCCGCGCCTGGCTGCTGCGAGAGTGCGCGCGCCAGGCACCAGTGCCCGTGCACCGCGGAGTGCCAGTCGTAGCTTCCGCGGAACGCGGGCGTGAGGTCGCGCGGCAGGCCCAGGTCTTCCGGCCGCTCGAGTGAGAGCACGATTGCGACGGGGTACTCGCGCGAGACGGCCTGGGTGGCCATGGCCACCCAGGGGGCCAGCTCGTGCGCGGTGACGCGCAAGTCCACCCTCCCCTGTCGACGGAGTGTCCGGTGCTGCGGAATGAAGTGGCTCACTCTAGAGTGGGTCTTGAACAGAATCCAACCGGCGCTCGACATGCGACGCGTTTGCAATCGCTTGGACGCGCCACTTCCGCCAGCGCATGCGGCTCTGCCCGGGGCCGGCCGACGCCGGCTCGGGCGTTCAGGAGCATGCTGTCCCCGGCCGATAACGGGGCCATGTGCCCGCGGTATCCTGCTGCGGGCCGAATGCTTGCGTTGTGCTTCGAAGAGTGTTGCGGGCGCCCTGCGTGACTGCAAGTCGTTGCGGGAGAGCAGCACTTGGCCGGGAGACCGGCGCTGGGAGTGGCAGCAACAACTTTCGCAGCACAGTGGAATGCCACCATGGGGGATCGATTGAGCCTTGTCGACCAGGCGCGCATGA
>JAHFBX010000128.1 GCA_023249815.1 Candidatus Eiseniibacteriota bacterium | reverse complement strand
CGACGACACCGGCCGGCACCCATTCACCGCCGACCTCTCGCTGTTCCGCGGCAAGGTCACGGGCGAACAGGGCAGCTGGGCCGTCGTGTCCATGACCCCGAGCGGTGTCGTGGGACTCGTGCAGCGCGGCGATCACCGCTGGACGCTGTCACCGGTCCAGGAGCTGGCCGGCCCCAACGCGGCCGGCATGGGTGTGCACGCGCTGGCGCCCGAGGGTTCGCTCGTCGACGTGGCGTCGCGCTTCCAGTGCGGCATCAACGCCCAGAACGAGGTCGAGTACGGGCTCCTCGGCGGCGGGCCGCGCCCGCAGGGTCGCATGGCCACTCCCCACGCGACTCAACTCAACGGCGCCCGGTTCGTCTTGAAGCTCGCCGTGGACTGCGACTACGAGATCTATGGCGTCAAGTTCGGGGGGAATCTCACCGCGGCCACGGCCTACATCACCACGGTGCTGGGCACGGTCAACCTGATCTACGAACGCGACGTCGAGGCCACGCTGAGCCTCGTCTACCTGAACTTCTGGACGACGATCTCCGACCCCTACACGCAGCCCACGACGAGCACCGAGCTGAGCGAGTTCAAGGCGTACTGGCTCGCCAACAACGGTGGCATCGTGAGCAATGCGGAGCACCTGATCTCGGGCCGCGGCCTGGGCGGTGGGATCGCGTTCCTAAGCTCGATCTGCACCGGGAACGCCTACGGCGTGAGCGCGATCGACGCGGTCTACACGTACCCGACCGCCACTTCGACGTGGGACATCACGGTCATCGCGCACGAGCTGGGCCACAACTTCGGCTCCCCGCACACGCACAGCTGCACGTGGGTTGCCGAAGGCCGCATCCCGGCCGGGACGATCGACTCGTGCGAGACCGCCGAGGGCTCCTGCGCCGTGTATTCCAATCACCTGCCGCCCAACAAGGGCACGATCATGAGCTACTGCCACCTGCTGGCGGGGGTGGCGAACGGCATCCGGCTCGAGTTCCACACGGTGTGCGTCTCGCGCATGCGTACGTTCCTGTCGGATTGCGGTGCGTTCCCCGTGCCCACACCGCCTCGGAACCCGATCGCCACGACCGTGCCATCCGGCGTGCAGTTGAGCTGGACGGCCAGCACCAGCCCGAGTGTGCTCCGCTACAGCGTGGTCCGCAGCCGGTTCCCGCTCGACCTCGGCGCCGCCTATCTCGGCCATTCCACGGCCTCTCCATTCCTCACGTCCGGCCTCGGCACCTACTACTACCGCATGCGAACCGTGCGCTTGGCCGACTCCTCGCAATTCAGTGCTGAGGTGAAGTCCACGTCCTGCGGTTTCACGAACGCTGCCGCGGTCTTGGTCGGTTCACAACCCACCGCGATCACGAGCGCGGACCTGAACGAGGACGGCATCCAGGACGTGGCGTTCGTCACCAGCGGTGGCGGCAACCTGGTGACGATGCTCGGCCAGGGCGCGGGCGGCGTGGGCGACGGCACGTTCGCCGCGCCGGTGAGTGTGGCCACGGGACTTGCTCCCATGTGCCTGGCACTGCTCGACGTGAACGCCGACGGAATCCAGGACGCCGTCGTGGTAGCGCAGGACGACAACTCGTTGCGCCTCCACCTGGGGCTGGGTGCCGGCGGCGTGGGCAGCGGCGCGTTCGACGCCAGCACGACGCTCGCGACGTTCACGTTCCCGCCCAGCGGCCTCGCGGTCGGCGACTTCGACGAGGACGGGCTCCAGGACCTGCTCGTCGCGGGAGGGAACCCCTCGCTCGAGCTCCTGCGCGGCCAGGGCACGGCCGGCGTGCCCAACGGCACGTTCGTCGCGCCCGTGGACGTGGCGGCTGGAGGCGTCACGCGCGGCCTTCTCGTCCACGACCTGAACGCCGACGGCATCGCCGACGTGGCGGTGAGCGGCACCGGGCTGCGCATCCTCTACGGCAACGGCAACGGCGGCCGCGGTGACGGCACGTTCGCGCTCGGCCCGAGCTACTCGACTGGCGCGACCCCGAACCACATCGCCACCGGCGACTTCGACGCCGACGGGCTCACCGACCTCGTGGTCTGCAACACGGGCACCACGACGATCAGCTACCTCAAGGGACAGGGCGTGGGCGGCGTGCCGAACGGCACATTCGCGGCGCCAGTCAGCGTTGCGGCGGGCATGGGGCCGAACACCGTGCAGGTGGCCGACTGGGATCATGATGGCCGGGCCGACCTCGCGGTGGCGAACAACAACACGAACAACTCGACGTCCGTGCTGCTGGGCTTCGGCAACGGCACGTTCGAGGCCGCACAGCTGTTCCCGACCGGCGGCAGCAACCCCGCCGCCGTTGTGGCGCAGGACTGGAACGAGGACGGCACACCCGACCTGTTCGCGTGCAACCGGCTCTCGCAGTCGGTGTCGCGTCAGCTCGCCGGCTGCGCGGGTACGCTCTCGAGCGCCATCAGCGTGCTGACGCCGAACGGCGGCGAGGTGTGGGACGGTGGCACCGAGCACACGATCAGCTGGACGAAGGGCCCGGGTCTCATGACGGTGGACGTGCAGCTCTCGACGAACGGCGGCACGGACTGGCGCACGCTCGCGACGGGTCTCACCGGCAGCAGCTTCTCGTGGACCGCCACCGGGCCCACCACGACGCAGGCGCGCGTGCGCGTCGTGAACAGCCACGCCGCGCAGATCGTGGATCAGAGCAACGCCGACTTCGCGTTGAACGACGAGTCCACGCTCGACGTGACCGACGAGGCGCCGCGACTCGCGCTCCTCGGCGCATGGCCCAACCCGGCGCGGAGCGAGCTCACGGTATCGCTGGCGCTCCCGACCGGTGACCGCCCCGGCACGCTCGAACTCCTGGATCTGGCTGGCCGCCGCGTGGCCGTGCGCGACCTGTCCGGGCTTCCGGCCGGCCGTCACCAGGTGCCGCTCCTCCAAGGTCGCTCGGTCCATCCGGGCGTCTATCTCGTACGCCTGCTGCGGGCCGGCGAGATGCGGAGCATGAAGGTGGCGGTGATCCGCTAGGCCGCGCCGCCCGGCGGGCGGCTGCGACGCAGGCTCGGGCCCGGCGGACTCCCGCCGGGCCCGAACGCTTTTCGGGGCACGGGTCCGTTTTCACTTGCACCCACGGCCAGAAGGTGTATTTATTCGCTCCCTCGCATACTTATGCAGTCAGTCCCGGGAGCGTCCGTGTCGCGCACCTCGCGCCTCACCACCATCGCCACGCTGCTGAGCGGTCGCCGCTTCTCGAGCCAGGAGGAGCTGGCCGGAGCGCTCGCGCGCGGCGGCATCGAGGTGACGCAGGCGACGTTGTCGCGCGATCTCCGGAGCCTGGGCGTGGCGAAGCGCTCGGGCGCCGACGGCAGCAGCTGGTACGAGCTGCCGTCGCCCGCGACCGAGGCGCTGGACCGCGGCCGGCAGATGCTGGACCTGAAGATGTTCGTGAACGAGACGCGAGTGACACAGAACCTGGCGGTGGTGAAGACCCCGCCGGGGCACGCCAGTGCGGTGGCCCGCGCCATCGACTTGACCGGCTTCGACGCCCTGATGGGCACCGTCGCCGGGGACGACACGGTGCTGTGCATCCTGGAGGATCACGTGTCCGCGAAGCGATTCCGCAAGCACCTGGACGCACTCTCCGGCCGCTCGGGTTCGGGGGCCGCCAAGTGACCGCCCCCGTCGTCGCTCCCGCCAACCGCACCGCGCCCGACGAAGCGCCGCGCGGCGGCGTGCGCGGGCGCGTCGCCAGTGTCGCGGTGCTCGGGGCGTCGGGCTACTCGGGCCATGAGTTCGTGCGCTTAGGCCTCGCGCACCCGGGGCTCGAGATCGCCGCGCTCGTCTCGCGCGAGTTAGCGGGCCAGCCGGCGAGCGCGCTCCTGCCCGGCGTGGACGCGCGCGTCACCGACCTGCCCCGCCCGGTGGCGCCCGACGCGCTCCCGGCGCTGTTCGCAGCCGGGGCGTTCGACACGCTCGTGGCCTGCCTGCCGCATGGCGCGTGGCGAAAGCTCGCGAGCGAGCATCCTTCGCTGGCCACCGGCCCAACCTGCGTGGTGGATCTCTCGAGCGACTTTCGAGACGGCGCCGAAGGCTACGCGTATGGCCTGCCGGAGGCGTTCCGCGACACGCTCGCGGGCGCGACCCGCATCGCCAATCCCGGCTGCTATCCCACCGCGGCCACGCTGTCGCTGCTGCCGGCGCTCGAACAACACTGGCTCGCCGGGCCGGTCACGGTGACGGCGCTCTCCGGGGTCTCGGGGGCCGGCCGCGCGCCGTCGCTGCGCACGTCGTTCACCGAGCTGGATGGCGGCGCGGCGTTTTACAAAGTGGGCGAGGTGCATCAGCACGTGCCCGAGATGTCCCGCAATTTCGGGCGGCTCGCCGGCGCCGACGTGCCGGTGGCGTTCGCGCCGCAGCTGGCGCCGATGTCACGCGGTATCCTGCTCACCGCGATCGCGCCGCTCGCGCGCGCGGTCACGCCCGAGCAGGCGCACGAGGCGTACACCGAACGCTACGCGGACGAGGGATTCGTGCGCGTGCTCGAGCCCGGCACCTGGCCCGAGACGCGGCTCGTCAAGGGTTCCAACCGCTGCGACGTGGCGGTGACCACGGTGCACGGGAGCCGCACGCTGCTCGCCACGGCCGCGATCGACAACCTGGTGAAGGGCGCCGCGGGACAGGCGATCCAGAATCTCAACCTCGTGCTCGGCTGGCCGGAGGGTTGGGGCCTGCCGGTGCACGGGAGCCCGTGGTGAACGGTTGGGGAGCGCATGGCACCCGGGCGACGTCCCAGGCGAAAAGTGTTCATACGCCCGCCGCGGACTGCCACCGCCGGCGAGCGACGATGGGCGGACGACCGAACCGGGGAGCCGGCGCGTGACGCCGGCCGGGGACGGCGCCCAAGCGCGGGCAGGAGCCACGGCGACGGCACGGCGAGCGGCACTCTCGTCGGCGCTGGTCGTGAAGCTCGGCGGACGTGCATTGGAGGCGCCGGGAGCGCTCTCCGAGTGCGCCGCCGCGCTGCGTGAGGCCGGGTCTACCGGTTGCTCCTCCCGCGCCACGCTCGTCGTGCACGGCGGCGGCGCCCAGGTGACCGCGTGGTGCGAGCGCTTGGGCCTCGAGGCGCGCTTCGCCGATGGGCTGCGCGTCACCGATCCCGCCACGCTCGAGGTGGCCAGCGCCGTGCTGGCGGGGCTCGCGAACAAACGGCTCGTCGCCGCACTGCGCGCGCACGGCTTGGATGCCGTGGGGCTCGCCGCGTTGGACGGCGGCATCGCACGCGTGCGCCGCCACGCGAACGCCGCCACGCTGGGCGAGGTGGGTGAGATCGAGTCGGTGGACACCACGCTGCTTTTGGACCTGCTCGCGTCCGGCCGCACGCCGGTGCTGGCTTCGCTCGGCGACGACGGCCTGGGCGCGCTCCTGAACCTGAACGCCGACGACATCGCGGCCGCCGTGGCTGCGGCACTCCCGGCGCGCGATCTGGTGCTGCTCTCCGACACGCCGGGGTTGAAGCTCGCCGGCGAGCTGGTGCGCACGCTCGACATCGCGGCGCTCGACGTGGCACTCGACCACCACGATGTGTCGGGCGGAATGCGCCCCAAGCTGCGCGCGGCGCGCTTGGCGCTCGCCGCAGGCGTCGCGCGCGTGCATATCGCCGCGTGGCAGGGTCCGCACACGCTCGCCGCGATTCTCGAAGGCGCGGCACTCGCCACCACTTGCCACGCTGGGCCGCTGTCGGTCCCGTCACCCGAGGAGACCCATGCCTGACGCCATCGCCACCCCGGCCGCGCTACCGTCCGCGGCACCCGCAGAGCCCGCGGGCATGACGCTGCCTGACGCACCTGCGCTCGCGCACGATGAGGTCGGGCTCCTGGCACCGCTCTACCCGCTGCCGCGCCTCGAACTGGTCGAGGGCCATGGCGCGTGGGTGCGCGATGCCGGCGGTCGCGAGTACCTGGACTTCACGAGCGGTATCGCGGTGAACGCGTTCGGCCACGCGCCGCGCGGCCTCGCCGAAGCCCTCTCGGCGCAGCTCGCGCGCCTCGGGCACTGCTCGAACCTGTTCGCGCACGAGCCGGGCCTGTCGCTCGCGCGCGAGCTCGCAGAAGCCACCGGCTACGCGCGCGTGTTCTTCTGCAACTCCGGCACCGAGGGGCTCGACGCCGCACTCAAGTTCACGCGCGCGCACGCGCTCGCCAAGGGCCTGCCCGGCCGCGGCATCGTGGCGTTCCAGGGTGGCTTCCACGGGCGGACGGGATTCGCGCTGTCCGCGACGTACAACCCGTCCTACCGCGAGCCATTCGAGCCGCTGATCCCGGGCGTGCGCTTCGCGCCCTTCAACGACGGGGCCGCGTTGGACCAGGTGCTGGACGCCGACGTGTGCGCCGTGGTGGTGGAGTGCGTGCAGGGCGAGTCGGGCGCCGTGCCTGCGACGCGGGACTTCCTCCAGGCACTGCGCGCGCGCTCTACGGCGCTGGGCGCGCTGCTCGTGCTGGACGAGGTGCAGACCGGCATGGGCCGCACCGGCCGGCTGCTCGCGCAGGAACACTTCGGCGTGCGCGGCGACATCACCGTGATGAGCAAGGCGCTCGGCGCCGGCCTGCCGATCGCCGCCGTGCTCATGACGGAGAACGTGGCGGCAACGCTCTCGCCCGGCATGCACGGCTGCACGTTCGGCGGCAATCCTGTGTGCGCCGCCGCGGCGCGCTGGTCGTTGGCGCAGGTGCGACGGCCGGCGTTCCTCGAGCGCGTGCGCCGCGCCGCGCGGAGACTCGCAGCCGGGCTCGAACAACTCGCCGCGCGGCACGCGAGCGTGCGCGAGGTGCGCGGGCTGGGACTGCTCACCGCGATGGACCTCGTTCCCGGCGGCGTCGAGCCCGCGGCGCTGGTGACGGCCGCGCGCGACGCCGGACTCCTCTTGTTGCGAGGTGGTGAGCGCGCCGTGCGCGTGCTGCCGCCGCTCACCGTGTCCGATGACGAACTCGTCAAGGGTCTCGAGCGGCTCGACGCCGCGCTCACGGTCTGCGAAGCCGTTGGGCTCGCCGGCTCGAGCAAGGGAGGTGGGAAGTCGTGAGCAAGCAGACCGTCAAGCGCGCCACGCTCGCCTATTCGGGCGGGCTCGACACCAGCATCATCGTGCCGTGGCTCAAGGAACACTATGGCTGCGAGGTGGTGTGCTACTGCAGCGACGTGGGCCAGGGCGGCGAGGAACTCGCCGGGCTCGAAGCCAAGGCGCGGAAGATCGGCGCCGCCGAGGTCATCGTGGAAGACCTGCGCGTCCCGTTCGTGCGCGACTTCTGCTTCCCCGCGCTGCGCGCCGGCGCGGTGTACGAGGGCCGCTATCTGCTCGGCACGTCGCTGGCGCGGCCGCTCATCGCGTCGCGCCAGGTGTGGGCGGCGGAGCGAACCCACTCGGACGCGCTGGCGCACGGCTGCACCGGCAAGGGCAACGACCAGGTGCGATTCGAACTCACGTACATGGCGCTCGCGCCGCAGCTGCCCATCATCGCGCCGTGGCGCGAGTGGGACATCTCGTCGCGCGAGGAAGCGCTCGTCTACGCGCAGGCGCACGGCGTGCCGGTGACGCAGAAGCCAACTGACCTCTACTCGCGCGATGCCAACCTGTGGCACCTGAGCCACGAGGGCGGCGCGCTCGAGGATCCCGCGAACGCACCGCCCGAGGCCATGCACAAGCTCACGTCGTCGCCCGACCAGTGGCCCGCGATGCCCGAGCGCATCACGGTCGGCTTCGAGCGCGGCCGCCCGGTGAGCGTGAACGGTAAGGCGCTGGGTCCGGTGGAGCTGCTCTCCGAGTTGAACCAGATCGCGGGTCGTCACGGCGTCGGTCGCGTCGACGTGGTCGAGAG
>JAHFBX010000127.1 GCA_023249815.1 Candidatus Eiseniibacteriota bacterium | reverse complement strand
CCCACAGCGAGCAACCGGCGGTCTGTGTGTGGAAGCGCATGAGCCAGCTTTCGCGCCGCCTGGCACCGTAGCGCTCGCGCATGTGGCGCGCCCAGATGCGGCGGGCGGCGCGCAGCTTGGCGATCTCCTCGAAGAAGTCGAGGTGGCTGTTCCAGAAGAACGACAGCCGCGGCGCGAACTCGTCCACGTCGAGGCCGCGCTCGATGCACTTCTCGACGTAGGTGAAGCCGTCGGCCAGCGTGAACGCCAGCTCTTGCGCCGCGGTGCTGCCGGCTTCGCGAATGTGATAGCCGGAGACGCTGATCGTGTTCCACTGCGGCACGTGCTTGGTGGCGAACTCGATCAGGTCCACGATGATGCGCAACGAGGGTTCGGGCGGGAAGCACCAGCACTTCTGAGCGATGTACTCCTTCAAGATGTCGTTTTGGAGCGTGCCGCGCAGCCGGTCGAACGAAACGCCTCGCTTCGCGGCGTTCGCCAGGTAGAACCCGAACATGATGCTCGCGGGCCCGTTGATGGTCATGGACGTCGAGATGGTGCCCGGGTCCACGCCGTCCAGCAGGATCTCCATGTCGCGCAGCGAATCGATGGCCACGCCGCACTTGCCGACCTCGCCATGCGCCTTGGGATGGTCGCTGTCGTAGCCCATGATCGTGGGGTTGTCGAACGCGATCGACAGCCCCGTCTGGCCGTGCTCGAGCAAGTAGTGGTAGCGCTCATTCGACTCGCGCGCCGTGCCGAAGCCCGCGAACTGCCGCATCGTGAACATGCGGCCGCGATACATCGTCGGGTGGATGCCGCGCGTGAACGGGTACTCGCCCGGAACGCTCAGGTCGCGCGCCAGGTCCATGCCGGCCAGGTCCTCGGGGCCGTAGAGCGGCGCGATGGGCTCGCCCGAGAGCGTGTACGGGTAGAGCTCCTTCCGCTCGCGGGACTTGGGATAGCTGACCTTGTACTCGTGCGTCATGGCGGCGAACGCACCGTTCGTGCGCGGTCCCGGGCCGGTCGCGGGCGCATTCGCGCGGGTTCGCGGGCTGTTCGCGTGCGCGCTCTTCGCGCCGCGGGCGCGCGGGCGCTTGCGGGCGGGAGTCTTTCGGGTCTTGGTCGCCATCGGAACCGCTCCAGGCTGGTCGGACCGCGGGCACGCCCCAGGCCGGGACGCGAATTCCGCTCAAGCCTAAGCGGGTTGGCGAAGAGGGGTCAAGGATTGCGCGCGACGCGCTACCGGATGACCGCCACCCTCGCGTTCACTTCCCGTCCGCCGAGCTTGGCGCTTGCGAAGTAGATCCCGCTCGGCAGCTCCGCCGTGCCGGGGACCGTCCACTCGCCGATCGTTCCGTCCGTCTCGCCGCGCGCGACCTCGCGGCCGCTCACGTCGTGGATGCGAAGCGCTAACGCTGCTGCGCCAGCGCCCCGCACGCGCACGCCGGCGCCGCGGACGAACCAGGCGCGGAGCGGATGCGCAATCGTTGCCGGCGGCACACCGGTGACCCTGCCAGTCGGATTCAGCCGGATCGCATACACGCCGTGGCGGTCGATCGCCTGCGACCAAGCAAAGATCGCGCCGCCGTCGCCGGTGGCCGTGAGTCCCACGTCGCCGTAACGCGTGGCGTAGTACGACACCTGCGACTCGAAGAAACTGGCGCCGGGATCGCTCTGCCCCACGCCGATGTAGGCGTCCAGCTCGTAAGGCCCCGTCGCGCCCGACGGCTTGAACGAGGCGATGAACATGCCGCCATCCCCACGCGCGGCGTACTCGACCCCTCGCTGGTCGGCGCCCACCCCACCGGGGAGACACGTGCCGTCGAGCGCGATGTGTCCGAAGTGCAGGCGCTCGGTGAACTCGCTCGCGTAGTAGGGTTGGCCGAAGTACACACCGCCCCGGGCGTCCGCCAGCGCACGGATGGAAGAGATGTCCGCGGGGAACGATGAACTCCAGTCGTAACGGTCCCCAAGGTTCAGACCTGATTCCGCCCAGCCCGAGGCCGTGGCACCCGCGCCGTCCAGGTGGCGCAACGTGTCGTGGAAGATCACGCTCGAGCCGTCGAAGGCGCCCTGCCCGTGGTACACGAAAGCGCCGTCGCCTCCGTCCGCCGCGACGCCGACATGCGACTGAGCCAGCGGGTACACGGCGGCAAGTCCAGCTTGCATCCGGTATTCGACGGAGTAGGGCCCGAGCGCGATGCCGCTCGTCGTCCAGCCGGTCGCACCCAGGCCCGACGGCGCGAGCCGCGCGGCCCGCACCTCGCCGGGAAGGAGCGCTCCCATCGCGAGCATCTGGTTCGTTTGCCAGCCCAGCCACAGTCCGCCATCGGAGGCGCGATCCATCGCGAACCCCATCACGGTCGGGTTGTCCACACCGACGGTCCCGTACGCGCGACCGCCCGCCGGCCATCCCCCCGCGCCGGTGCCCGCGGGGCCCAGGTGCACGATGCGGATGTTGGTCGGCGAATCGAAGATGAATACGTTCTTCACGAGCCATCCGAGGTAGATCCCGCCCGCGCCATCCGAGAACGCCGTTGGCCTGTGACTGGAGCTCGGCAAGCTGCCCACGTTCCGTCCCCGCGCCAGCCAGCCGGTGGCGATGGCGCCGGTCGGCCCCACGTGATTGAGGAACAAAGCCGAGTTCTCCATCCACCAGACATACGCCCCGCCGGCACCATCGCTCACCGCACCGATCGCGACACGCGCCGCGTCCTGGCTCGAGACCGCCGCCGGCGCGCTCCACGTGGGGTCCAGGTCACCATGCGCGAGCACGCGCCGAGCCTTGAGCAGGCCGCCGCTCGCGGTGTTCTCCTGCCACACGACGATCGCGCCGCGGCTCCCGTCATCGCACGCGCTCACGAGCGGGCAGAGTGCGGAAGTGGCGTGCACCTCGACGGCATCCGCGCTCCAACCACCGTGCGCGGGGCGCGTGAGCAGCATGAGCCCGAACCATGTGACGAGCAGCGCGACGATGAAGTAGCGCGCGCGGTGCGTCGCGTAGGGCATCGGGGAACCTCCGCGAGGAAGGCATGACGAGCTCAGCCGACAGGCTCCAGCATGGCACCAACGGGCCGGGCGGTCAGCGGGAAAATGGGCGGGCCGAGGGGCTGCGAGGATCGCGCCTGAAGTGCTGCCCGGCCCTGCCACCCGTGCGCTGGCACTCGCCCACGTGGCCAGGGTTCAAGGCATCCAACTGGTTCCAGAACCCGTTGCCCCTACGGCTGGCAACGCTCGCTACTCCGTCCCGTCCGATTCGGCGAGCCGGGCCGCGACCTGGTTCGGGGTCTCGCGGCGCTCGCCAAGAGCCGCCACGGCTTCGTCCCAGCGGCCCGCGGACACGCGGGCGCGGAACTCCTCCCACAGGCGCTCGCGCATCAGGCTCTCGAGCTGCTGTTCCAGCCGACGACCCCTCCGTCGCTCGAGCGTGCCGCTGTCGGCGAGCCACGCCAGGTGCCGCTCGAAATGGTCCACCAGCTCGCGCACGCCCTGCCCCTGCGACGCCACGGTCAACTGCACTGGGATGTCCCACTCGCTCGTCCTCGCGCGCAGGTGGAGCGCCGAGCGGATCGCCTGTGCCGCGCGGTCGGCACCCTCGCGGTCGGCCTTGTTGATCGCGAACACGTCCGCGATCTCCATGAGGCCCGCCTTCATGGCCTGCACGGCGTCGCCCGACTCGGGCACCAGTACCACGGCCGAGGTGTCCGCGGTCTGCGCCACCTCGAGCTCGCTCTGCCCCACCCCCACGGTCTCGATCAGGATGCGGCCGAAGCCGGCGGCGTCCAGCACGTCGCAGGCCTGCGCGGTGTGGACGGCGAGTCCGCCCATGCTGCCGCGCGTGGCCATGGAGCGGATGAAGATACCGTCGTCGCCGGAGAGTTCATTCATGCGCACGCGATCGCCGAGCAGCGCGCCACCCGAGAACGGACTCGTGGGGTCCACCGCCACCACGGCCACGGTCTCGCCTCGCGCGCGGTACTCCTTCGCGAGCTGCGTGACGAGCGTGCTCTTCCCCGCGCCGGGCGGACCGGTGATACCCAGCCGGTGCGCGCGCCCGGTGCGGCCGAAACAGGCGTCGAGCAATGCCGCGGCGTCCGGGTGCTCGTTCTCGACCCACGACAGCGCGCGAGCGAGCGGCACGCGCTCGCCGGCGAGCGTGCGGTGGATGAGGTCGTCGGCAGCGAGTTCGGGCATGGCGGAGGGCGCGCGACGGGCGCGTGACGGCGTTCGCCACGCGAGCCAGCCTCAAGTGCGCGAGCCGCGCGAAACTACGGGCGAGGCCGGATAGGGTCAAGACTGCGAGGGCGCGCGCGCGCGCCGCGCGCGGCCGAGCTGAGCGCGCCGGCGGGCGATGGCCGGGTCACTCTCACGGAAGGCCCCGCCGGTGCGAGCCGCCACACGTCGTGGACCACGAAGTCCACGAGCGCCTGTGTATCGGCGCGGCTCCAGCTCCACAGGTCGAAGCCGCTGAACAGGACGGAGCCGTTGTCACGGCCATGGTAGTAGAGCATCGCCGGCGCCGGCGCGTTTTGGATCGTGCCCCCCACGGCTTCGAGCAGCGTGTCGAGCGCGGATTCCACGCGAGGTGCACCCGGCGCACCGAAATCCTCCGTCACGATGCTGCCGTGGGCGTACTCGATGGACGTCGTGCCCGAATAGAACAGGTTCGCTTGACCGTCGAGGCGTGTCGGCGGCAACGGGTCCGTGGCCGGAGTCTTGAGCAGCAGGGCGCCGGGAAGCCGCGTGTAGTCCGGGGCAGCGAGCGCGCCGTCCAGCCCGTGGCCGCTCCATCCCCCTCGCGCCGCCGCGGATCGATTGATCGCGGGCTGCGAACGCGTCGCCGCGATCCGCGAACGCAGGTGCCCCGCGGAGGCCACGAAGCTCCGCAGCGAGAGGTCCACGCCCGCCGCAAAGACGACATTGGAAGACGAGTTGTTGCTCTTCTGGTCGAAATCGAGGAGCGATGCCAGCGCGGCGCCGCCTCCTACCACCCAGACGTGCCCACCCAGCCTCGAATAGTCCTCGAGCGGCTGCAGGTTCTGCGCGCGCGACATCCAACGCATCATCGTGAGCGTCAGCGTGGCAAGCGTGCCGTCGCCGCGTGCCCCTTCGAAGTCGGTGATCCACAAGACGTGGGCGTATCGCGTGAGCAGCGACAGCGGCACGTTCCCGATCATCTCCGTCACGCTCACGCGCGTACCCACCGTGTCGGCGTTGAGCCCCGCGAGCAGCCCGGGCGGCGACAGCGCGCCGGGAGGATTCACGGCGCAGCGCCACGGCACGCCTCCCACCGCGTAGAGCAGTGTGTCCAGCTCGGACGCGCTCGGCCACGGCTTCGTGTAGGAAGCGAGGCAACCCCCGGTGGCGAGTCGGTCGAGCTCCAGCCGCGTGTCGTCCACCACGAGCAGCGGCCGTTCGAATCCCACGTTGAAGGTTTGGACGCGCACCACGCCGAGGCTGCGCCCGCCGAGGTCGTCCTCGGCCTGGATGTAGAGGAAGTGCTCGCCGACCGCCCACGGCGGAAGCGGCCCCGTGAACGTGGTGAACGGACTCCAGCGGCTCCAATGCCCGATGTCGTTCGACTCGTCGCTCCGGGGCGTCTCGGCCTCCAGCGTGTCCGGGTCCAGCACCCAGCGATAGCCCGCGATCGTTCCACGCGCCGCGGCGGTCGCCGACCAGGAGTAGGTGGCTCGTGTCCCGACGGGTTGGGACACGGTCAGCCAGCGCGTGCTGTCGGTGGATTCGCTCCCATCCGCATACGTGTAGTCGAGACCCGGGCCCTGCACATGAAGCCGCGGCCCGTAGCTCGCGCTCACCACGAACTGGAGCAGGTTCCGATCGAACGAGAACAATGGCGTGATGGCACCCGCCCCGTCCACGGCAGCCAAAGCCATCACCCAACGCGTCCCCTCGGGCATGTCGCGCAGCGAGAAGCGCGTCTGGTCCCCCGCGAGCGTGGACCAACCCCGCCAGCCCGTGGCCGCGGCTTCTCGCCGGAGCGAGTCCGGGTCGGCCGCGAGCACGTTGAACATCGGGCTCAGGTCGCTGATCAGCCGGAGCAGGAATGCGGACGGCTCTCGCGAACCGATGCCGTCGGGGTCGTCGCCGGAGAACTCCACGTTGAACGACAGCGGGACGGGATAGGCCTGGAACGGATCGGCTGGAGGGTGCTCGATGCGTGCCGTCGGCGCTACCGTGTAGGCGTAAAATGCGCGCAGCACCGGCTCCGAGACGCCGCCCGAGTTGTCCCAGGCGCGCGCAACGAACACGTGAAAGTCCGACGCGGTCGTGACGGGCGCGAGCGAGTCGAGCGTCGTCGCGCGGAATCGCACGACGACGCTGTTCGCCTTGGTGCTCACCCACACCGTCTCTGCGCCCGCAGCCACCTCGCGCGGCGAGGGCGGATCCACGGCGTAACTGACGTGGTCGATCGTGCCGTCGGCGTCTCGCGCGTCCCACGCGATCGCGACCGACCACGAGACCGGTTTCGATGCCGAGGTGTCGATCGGCCCGCTTGTCAACTCCAGCGTGGGTGGTTGGTTCGGCGCCAGCATCAGTCCGCGCCTGCCGCAACCGAAGACAAGCGCCACGAACAGCAGCGTCGCCAGGAATGGCGTCGGATGGGGGTGGCCGCGGGGGTTCACTGTCGGCGTGACTTCCGTGCGGTCGGCCGTGCGGTCGGCCGTGCCGGCTGGATCCGCGCGGGCGCGCGCGGACTCGCGAGCACCCCTGCCGCCGCGCGAACATTCGCCGTGCGCGCCGCTCCGCGCGTCATCCCCCAGATGTCGCCGAGCACGAAGTCCACGAGTGCCTGGCAGTCCGAGCGTGTCCAGCTCCACAGGTCGAAGCCCGTGAACACGAACGGTGAGTTGTCGCGACCGTGGTAGTAGAGCATCGCCGGAGCGGAAGACACGCAGAGCGACGGACTAGAGACCTCGAACAGCGTATCGAGCGCCGACTCGAAGTGGCCGGGCGCTGAAACGGGGTCGAACGCCTCGGTCACCTCGTTCGGCTCGATCACCACTTCATTTGAGGCGGTTGTGGCGTAATAGAGCCCGCCCTGGCTGGCGAGGCGCGTGGGCGGGATGGGATCCGTCGCGGGCGTGCGGGATCGCATGCGGGCGGGGAGCCGCGAGTAGTCGGGCGCGGAGAGCGTGCCGGAGGGCCCGTGACCGGACCACTCACCCACTGCCGCCGGCGATCGTTCGGGCTCGGCGCTTGTCGTCCCGATGCCGAGCGCCGAGCGGACGTGTGCATGCTCGTACATCGTGCGGCCCGGACCCAGCTCGCCCAGCTCGACGGAGAAGACGGTGCCACAGCTGCCATTGTTCATGCTCCGGTCGAACTGCCGCAGGTACGCGAACGCCGCACCACCTCCCGCGAGCCAGACCAATCCTCCAGCTTCCACATAGGCGGCCAGCGCGCTGGGCCGCCCCGGCCCGGACATGGAGTAGAGCGCGGTCACGGGGGAGAGTACCCTGTTGTTCAGCGCGCTCCGCCCGTCCACGATCCACAGCACACGACGGTAGCGGGCAAGCTGCATGAGCGTGAGCGTGACGGCGCCCGCGGGATCCTCGAGCCCGAGCCGCGTACCCAGGGTGTCGAACGAGAATCCAGCCAAGAGTCCCGGAGTCGATAGCGCGCCGGCGGGATTCCGCGACCCCCGCCAGAGCACGCCACCGCGCGCATAGAGGAACGTGTCCAGCTCGGCCGCGCTTGGCCAGGCCTGGGTGTAGGAATTCGGGGTGCCCGGTGAGTTGAACCTGTCGACCTCGAGCCGCGTGTCATCCACGACAAGCAACTCATTGGTGAGCCCGATCGGTACCGCCTGGATGCGAACGATCCCGAGGCTCTTGTCACCGAAG
>JAHFBX010000126.1 GCA_023249815.1 Candidatus Eiseniibacteriota bacterium | reverse complement strand
GAACAATGGCGTCTCGTTCGGCCTGACCGCGGGCTGGGTCGGCACCGACCGCTACAACTGGAACACGCCGTTCGTGGCGAGCCCGAACAACCCGAACACACTGCTGGCGGGAAGCCAGCGCGCCTACAAGAGCATCAACACCGGCGCCACGTGGGCGCCGATCAGCGGTGACCTCACCACGAATCCCGCCGCCGCCGTGAACTACGGCACGATCTCGACGGTGGCGATCTCGAAGGCCGACTCGAACCTGTACCTGGCCGGCACCGACGATGGGAAGGTGTGGCGCTCGCAGAACGCGGGCGGCGCGTGGCAGGACATCACCGCGGGGCTGCCCGGACGTTATGTGACGCGTGTGGTCGCGGATCCCAACGACTCTCAAGTCATCTACGTCGCTCACTCGGGCTTCGGCCAGGACCTGCACGACCCGCGCATCTATCGCAGCACGGATCGCGGCAACAACTGGGCGCCCATCTCGGGGAACCTCCCGGACGCCCCGGTCAACGACCTCGTCGTGGACCCCCTGCTGCCGGGCACGCTCTACGCCGGGACCGACCTGGGGGTGTTCGAGACCCGGAACCTGGGCGGGACCTGGGTGCCGCTCGGGGGGTACATGCCCGTCCAGCCGGTGTGGGACCTGGAGCTCCACCAGGCCACCCGGCAGCTGTTCGCGTTCACGCACGGACGCTCCATCTGGAAGCTCGACTTGAACTCCGTCTCGCTCTCCGCGCCACGCTCGCAGGCGTTCTCTGGACTGGCGCTGTCCGCGCCCTCACCCAACCCTGCGCGTGGCGAGACGCGCTTCGAACTGCTGCTCGCAGCGCGCGCCCAAGTTGAAGTGAGCGTGTTCGATGCGGCGGGGCGACGGGTCCGCGAACTGGCCCGCGGAACACGCGATCCGGGCCGCCATCCGCTGGCCTGGGACGCGCATGATGAGCGTGGCGCGAGGGTGCGCGCGGGGGTGTTCTTCGTGCGCGCGTCCGACGGCTCGACGACCCGGACACAGCGCGTGGTGCTCGCCGACTGAGACGGGTTCGCGCTCGTGTGATCGACGCGCGCCAAGCACCCCCCCGACCCGGGACGGGTTCCGCCCGCGTCAGGCCTGCGCGAAATCAGACCCGCCTGTGATTTTCCCTTTGAATCCGCGGCCCGCGCTGCTATACCCACCTGCGGCCAAGGCGTGCGACTCACGCCTGTCCGTTTTCGAACCTCTGGTTCCGGTCAAGGAGGAAGGACCCCATGGCGAAGATGATGACGAAGACGCAGGTCGCAGCGCACATCGCGACGAAGTTCGAAGTCACGAAGAAGACGGGCACGGCGATCCTCGAGGAGCTCGCGCTGTTGGCCTCCAAGCAGGCCAAGAACGGTTTCGTGTTCCCCGGCGTCGGCAAGCTCGTGGTCGTGAACCGCAAGGCCCGCATGGGCCGCAACCCGCAGACGGGCGAGGCCATCAAGATCCCGGCCAAGCGCGTGCTCAAGTTCCGCATCGCGAAGGCGATGAAGGACGCCGTCCTGCGGTAGTCGTAACCGGCCGCACTCTCGGGCCCCGTCGCCAAGCGCGACGGGGCCCGCGGCTTTTTCGAGCTGCGCTTCGGTCAGCACTGCCCAGCGCCTCACCAGCGCGCGAAGCTCCGGACCTTGTCGTAACCTCGACCGCCATGTCCCCGTCTCCCGACCCGACCGAACCGCGCGTGCACGGCGAAGCCGTCGTCTATCGGTTGTTCGACGTGGGCTACGGCATCGCGCTCGACCGGGCGTTCGACCTGCTCGCCTCGAGCGCGCCCGAGCGCCGGCTGCCGTCGCGCGGCGAGGCGCAAACCATCCAGATCCCCAATCCGCCGGTCACCGTGAGCCTGGGCGGCGAGAGCGTGGAGATCGCGGGTCGGCCCGTCGAGGTGGAACTCTCCGCGCGCGTGTTCGACTTCGGCGTCGTGTCGTTGCGCGCACGGGTGGCCGCGCACCCCGGACTCGGATGGAACGCATTCGCGACGTGGGGCGCCGCGGTCGGCTCCGTACCGTGGAACGACATGCTCGGGCGTGCGCGAGACCGGTTCCTCTCGCGCATCGCGCCGGCCGTCGAGCAGCCGGGCGTGTCGAACCTGACCGAGGACTACACGGTGTTCCGCGTACATCAGCTCTTGAACGCCGTCGGTGAACCGTTTGCGCCCGCCGATCTCCAGGACGGCGAGATCTCCCGACTGCTGCTCGGGGAACCACGCCCACTCTCGGCCGCCGCGCGCAAGGACCTGCTGTCGCCGAGGTTCTCGTACTTCGAGGACGATCTCGTCGTGCTCACTTGGGCGTCGGCGCTTGTCGTCGAACCAGTCCGCGACGACACCGACGTCCAATACGTGCTCGAATTCGCCAACGCGCAGCTCTTGGAGCTCCGCTGGTACGACGCCATCCTCGACAGCGAAGTGCCCGCGATCCAGACGCGATTCCTGCAGGCACGGCAGGGCTTCCGCCTGCTGGGTCGCCGCTACAGCCGGCTGCTCGAGATGCTGCAGCGCCGGGTCGCTGACTCCGTCGAGCTCGTCGAGCGCGTGGAGAACTCGCTCAAGGTCACCGATGACGTGTTCCTCGCGCGCGTGTACGCCCAGGCGCTCCAGGAGTTCCGGGAGCGCACCTGGCGGAGCGGCATCGAGCGCAAGCTGGCCATCGTGCGCGGCGCGTACGACATGCTGAATGCCGAGTCGTTGGCGCGACGGGCGGAGACGCTGGAGCTGATCATCGTGGCCCTGATCGCGTTCGAGATCGTCCTCACGCTGCTGCACCGGTAGGCGGGCGGGACCCCCGCTGACGCTCCTGCGGCGGCCGCGCCCGGCCGCTCCCCCGTTGTTTCACGGCCGACACATGGTCGTCACCGGCCCGTGCGGGGCCCCGAGGCATCCTGACTTCGCCGGAGCCGCATCCCCCGGCCCGACTCGCACCCACGCGAGGCGGAACTCTCAGGAGGCCCGATGGTCCTGGAGCTGCAGTTCGTGCGGAAGGCGTACACGCAGGTGTTGGCCCACCAGATGAAGCGGGTGCTGCGAGTGGTTCGCCAGTACCCACACGACCGGTTCGACCAGCGCGAACCCGCCTGCGGCCAGACCGCGCGCGAACTGGCCGAGGGCTGCGTGGCCCGGCTCCGGCGCATCGACGCGATCGCCTGCGGAGACATCGCCCCGCTCCCTCCCCTTGGTCCGTGCACGCGCGGCACCATCCTGCTGGATCTCGAGACCAGTTACCTGAGCGCTCACTCCGCCCTGCTCTCCCTGCCCGCGGCCCACTGGAGCGAGGTGGTGACCACGCCCCCCGGGCTCAGGTACTGGATGCAGGCCCGCCGCGGCGAGCTGCTGTGGCTGGCGCTTCGCGAGATGGCCCGCCATCAGCAGCACCTCGCGAGCCACATGCGGTGCGAATGCCAGGGCGACGGGACCGACGGTGGCGCCCGCTCCCACGCGGTGCGTGAGGCCGAGCTCGACCTGGTCGCCGCCGGCGCCTGACCCACCGAGAAGCACCAAGCCCTCGCGGATGCAGTCAACCGCGGGGGCTTCGTCGTGCGCGATGGCATCGGGTGGGATCCCCGAAACGACGAAACGCCGGAGCTCGCCCGCTTGGCGATCCCGGCGTTTCCTGCGGCAGTCCGACCGTCGAGCCCGGGGGGCGTGTCGCCCGCTGACGATGCTCGCGCACCGGCATGCCGCGGTGGCGTCATGTGAATCGGGGGACTTCGTTGCCCGGCTTCACCCGCGCGGAACCTGGTCAGCGGACCATTTCGGCCCCGCGCCGGCGGGCGACGTCGCCTCCCCTCCGCCGAGAAGACTACCGGTGGGCAGGTCTCGGGCGTGTGACGGCGGTGTTGCACGGGGGAAAACAGCGGCGTATCTGGGCCGCGTCGGACGTGACGTTCAGCCCGCAGTCCAGTTCCCAGGACCGTGATATCTTACGAGTGCCATGTCGAATTCTCGGACTGGGATCTCAGGGATTCGCAGACTACGGCAGGGCGCCGAGGCGGACGTCGCAGACCGCGAGTTCTGGGGGGCACTCACACCCGAACAGCGGGTCCTCGAGACCTGGCGACTCAGCCTGGAACTCTGGGAGTTCAAGGGATGGGACACCGGTGAACCCGGACTTCGAAGCCCTGCTCGTCGAATTGAACGAAGCTGAAGCGCGCTATCTCGTGGTCGGGGCCTATGCCCTCGCCCTCCACGCTCGTCCTCGCGCGACTGGCGACCTCGATATCTGGGTGGAGTCGACTGCCGAGAATGCCGCTCGGGTCTATCGAGCGCTCAAGGCCTTCGGGGCGCCGCTGGGCGACCTCACGGTCGCGGACCTGAGCAGTCCGGATCTCGTTTTCCAGATCGGGGTTCCACCCCGACGAATCGACGTCTTGACGTCTCTGAGCGGGCTCTCCTTTGAGCGAGCGTATGTCGGAAGGGTGCAAGGTTCGCTCGGGCGAACGGCGTGTACATACATCGGCCGTGAGGATCTGATTGTGAACAAGCGCGCGGTCGGGCGACCGCGTGACCTCGCCGACCTCGACGACCTGGGCGCCTCTTGATCGCGGCCAACGGCATGAGCGGCCAGTCCCACACCCGTCCGAAAGCTCGATGAACGACCGCCCGCTGTTGCCGACGCTGCTGCTCTCGCTCGCCGTCGTGCTCGCCGGCCTCGCGATCGGCGCTGGCGTCACGCGCTTCCGCCTCGCCGACCGCTCCGTCACCGTGAAAGGCGTGGCCGAACGCGCGGTGGAGGCGGACATCGCGCTGTGGCCGATGCGCATCGTGGCCTAGGGCATGGAGTTCTCGCCGACGCAGGACAAGATCGTCGCCGACCAGCGGGCGGTGCTGCGTTTCCTCGCCTCGCATGGCATCGACTCGTCGCAGGTGGAGCTGCTGTCGCTCGAGGTGGTGGACAAGCGCTCCAATCCGTACGAGGGCAATCCCGGGTCGGCGCGTTTCGCGATCAATGCCACGCTCGTGGCGCGCACCGATCATCCCGATCGCATCCGCAAGGCGAGCCAGCAGGTGGGCGACCTGGTCGCGTCGGGCGTGGCGCTGTCGAGTGGCGGCGGATGGGGCACGGGTCCGACCTACCTGTTCACTCGCCTGAATGAGCTGAAGCCGGCCATGCTCGCGGAAGCCACCGCCAGCGCGCGCGAGGCCGCGTCGGAGTTCGCGAAGCGCTCGGGCGCCCGTGTCGGGAACATCCGCCGCGCCCAGCAGGGCCTGTTCGAGATCCTGCCGCGCGACCAGGCGCCGGGCATCCCCGAGGGCAGCCAGTTGGAAAAGGTGCTGCGCGTGGTGACGACGCTGGAATACGAGCTCAAGTAGCCTTCACCCTCTCCCGCGGCTCCCATCCCCGGAGGAACCCGTGCGTCGCTCTTCGCTCGCAGTGGCGGTGTTCTCGCTGCTCGCTCTTGTCGCTCCCGTCGCGCAGGCCGAGCGCTTTGCCGTTCGCGCGGCGCACTTCGTGGACACGAAGCTCGGCGCAGTGCGCGGGCCGGTGTGGGTGGTGGTCTCGGGCGACACGGTGGAGTCCGTGCTCGCCGCGGCACCCGCGGACCTGGCGGTGACTGACCTGGGCGACGCCACGCTGCTCCCGGGCCTGATCGACGCGCACACGCACTTGAGCAACCGCGTCGGCATCGATCGCATGGCGCGCTTGAAGAGCCCGGCCGCGCGGAGCGCGATCACCGGCGTCAACAACGTGCGCGCCACGCTCGAGGCGGGCTTCACCACGTGCCGCGACGTGGGTGGCGACGAGCTGGTGGACGTGTCGCTGCGAGACGCGATCAGGGCCGGCGAGATCCCCGGGCCGCGCATGCAGGTGGCCGCGTGGTCGCTGTCCATGACGGGTGGCCATGGCGACGATCGCAACGCGCTCGACTACCACTGGTGCAACGACCTGGCGAACGGCGTGGCGGACGGTGTCGACGAAGTGCGGAAGAAAGTGCGCTTCGACGTCCAGCAGGGTGCCGACCTGATCAAGATCCTCGCCACGGGTGGCGTGCTCTCGGCCAACGACGATCCGCGTCACACGACCTACACGCAGGACGAGATGCGCGCGGCTTGTGACGAGGCGCATCGCCTCGGGCGGTTCGTGGCGGCGCACTGCCATGGGAAAGAGGGCATGATCTGGGTGAGCAACGCCGGCGCGCGTTCGATCGAGCACGGCACGTACATGGACGCCGAGGCAGCCGCGGTGTTGAAGAAGAACGGCACCTGGTACGTGCCGACGCTGTACGTGGTCGAGCCCATCCTCGCGCCGGGCAACCCGCTCAAGATCCCCGAGCAGAGCCTCGAGAAGGCACACACGGTGCGCGACCGGATGCGCGAGGCGTTCCAGACCGCCATGAAGCACGGCGTGAAGATCGCGTTCGGCACCGACGCCGGCGTGTTCCCGCACGGCACGCAGGCGAAGGAGTTCAAGATCTACACCGACCTCGGCATGACGCCGATGCAGGCCATTGGCACGGCGACACGCTCGGCCGCGGACCTGCTGGGCTGGTCCGGCAAGGTGGGCGTGGTGGCACCGGGCTCGTACGCCGACATGGTTGCGGTGAGTGGGGACCCCACGAAGGACGTGACCGAGCTGGAACGCGTGAAGTGGGTGATGAAGAGCGGCAAGGTCTACAAGGACGAACTCAAGCACTAGCCCGGCGTTCCCTCGCCCGGCAACTCGCGGCACGCCGCGCGCGTAGTAACCGCTCCCGTCGGAGCCCTCGAGGAGACCGTTCTGCCCGCCATCGTCGTTGAAGACCTGGTCAAGAGTTACACGCGCGGCCTTGGCGGGACGGGCAGCCGCACGGTGGCGCTGGCCGGCGTGTCACTGGCCATCGAGCCGGGCGAGACCGTGGGCATCATCGGTCCGAATGGCGCGGGCAAGACCACCCTCCTCGGCTGCCTGCTCGGATTCCTGCGCCCGGACTCGGGGCGCATCACCATCGACGGCATGGTTGTGGATGACCTCGCCGTGCGCGCCGCGACAGGCTACCTGCCCGAGCGCCTTGTGCTCGATCGTTGGATGAGCGGCCGTGCGTTCCTCGAATACCACCACGCGCTCGCCGGTCAGCCTGCCGCGAGCCGCCGTGCCGATTGCGAGGCGCTGTTCGATCGCGTGGCGCTGGGTCGTGAGGCCGCCGATCGGCGCATCGGCCGGTATTCGCGCGGCATGCTCCAGCGCCTGGCGTTGGCGCAGGCCCTGATCGGCAGCCCGCGCTTCCTCTATCTCGACGAGCCCGTCTCCGGCGTGGACCCGGCCGGCATCCTGGTGTTCCGTGACATCTTGTCGCAGCTCGCGGCCGCGGGCGCCACGATCCTCGTCAACTCGCACCAACTGGCCGAGGTGGAGCGTGTCTGCCATCGCGTGGTGTTCGTCAAGCAGGGCCGCGTCGAGGCGGTGGAGACGATGCGCGCTGGCGCGACGCATGCACGCGTGCTGCGCGTGCGGCTCTCCACCGAGCAACCGGCGTGGCCGGCCGCGCGGCTCGCCGACGTGGCGGCGCTGGCCGGCGCGACGTTCCGCGGCTGGGTCGCGCCCGACGCGCGTTTCGCTGTGGCCGACGACACGGGCGCCACGCGACTCCTCCAATCGCTGCTTCGCGAGGGCCTCGCGGTGATCGAGGTGGTGCCCGAGGAGGGCAGGCTCGAGCGGCTGTTCACGGGCGACGCCGCTCGTGGCGCCACAAACGTGCCGCCGATCGTGACCACGAGCGGCCCGCCTCCCGCTGCGCCAGCACCCGCCGCGACGCCCGCGACGCACGAGCCCGACGATCACGCGCGCTTCATGCCGCCCGCTCCCCCGCCTCCGGGGGACCCGGCATGAACACGACGCTAGTCGCCGCGTTCCTCCGACAGCGCTTCACGAGTCCCATGCGCGTGGGACTCCTCCTGCTCGTC
>JAHFBX010000005.1 GCA_023249815.1 Candidatus Eiseniibacteriota bacterium | reverse complement strand
CGCCACGCGCACGGCCAATGCCACCGCCGCCCTGCGCGCGGACCTGCCCACGCCCACGTTCGCGGCGGTGAGCGCGCGCGGCGTGGTGACGCGCGAGCATGAGGTGGAGCAGGGGGTGGCGCTGAGCGTCGTGGCCGCGCACCTGCCGGGCGTGGACGTCCAACCGTTCCTGCTCATGCAGGACGCGTGGGCGGAGCCCATCGAGAACGAAGCCGCGTTCGATCTGCGCGCACCGGGTGCTCGCGGCGCCGAGCTGGTGCTGCTGGTCGGCGACCCGTTCTCGCTGGACATGGACCGCATGCTCGGACTGTTCAATCGCTGGGCGCCCGGCGTGCGCGTCGTGGGCGGGCTGGCGAGCGCGGCGGCGCGCCCGGGCGGCAACACGCTCGTGTTGAACGACTGGACGGCGCACGAGGGCGGCTTCGCCATCGCACTTCACGGCGCGCTTCGCGCCGACGTGGTCGTGTCGCAGGGCTGCGAGCCCATCGGCCCGCCGCTCGACGTGACGCATGTCGAGGACAACCTGATCCTCACGCTCGATGGCCAGCCGGCGGTGGAGCGCGTCGAGCAGGTGCTCCGCGGCGTGCCCGAGGCCGAGCGCGGCCGGCTGCAGCAGGGGCTTTACGTGGGGCGTCCCGCGCGCGGCGAGGCGAGCGGTCGCGGTGACTACCTGATCCGCAACCTCCTCGGCGCTGATCGCGACCGCGGCGCCCTCGCCGTGGCCGACGTCATCGGCGCTCGCGAGAAGATCCGCCTGCACGTGCGCGACGCGCGCGCAGCACTCGAGGATCTCGAGATGCTGCTGTCGCCGCAGGCGTTCGACACCGCGGCGGGCGGCGCGCTGCTGTTCGCGTGCAATGGCCGCGGCCGGGCGCTGTTCGGGGAGCCGGACCGCGACATCCGCACGCTCCAGGAATCGCTCACCCGCGCCGCGCCGTGCGCAGGCATGTTCTGCGCGGGCGAGCTGGGCCCCGTGGGCGAGCGGAACTTCCTGCACGGACACACCGCGAGCATCGCGATCATCCGGCCGCGGTAGCGGCGGGCGAGGGCGGCGCCACCACCGTGCCCGGCCACACGCCATCGTGTAGTATCGCCGCGTTTCGGCAGCACGGACTCGGCCATTTCCGGTGCGGCGCGCGGGCTTCCGGCCCGTCCTCCCGCCGCGCCGTCTCTCGATGAGGCAATCGCATGTCCTCCACTCCCGAAGTGTTCATCGTCGGCGCGGCCCGTACGCCGATCGGCAAGTTCCTGGGCGGGCTCTCCACGCTCAAGGGGTCCGACCTGGGCGCCGCCGCCATCCGTGAAGCCATGAAGCGCGCGAACGTCGCGGGCACCGAGATCGACGAGGTGCTCATGGGCCATGTCGTTCAGGGCGGCCAGGGGCAGGCGCCGGCGCGGCAGGCGCAGATCAAGGCCGGCATCGACCCGCGCGCGGGCGCGGTGACCATCAACAAGGTGTGTGGCTCGGGTCTCAAGGCCGTCATGCTCGGCGCCCAGGCCATCAAGGCGGGCGACGCCGACTGCATCGTGGCCGGCGGCCAGGAGAGCATGAGCACCGCTCCCCACTACCTGTTCTCCGGCCGGCTCGGGCAGCGGCTCGGCGACTCGACGCTGCGTGACGGCGTCGTGATGGACGGCCTGTGGTGCTCGTTCAACGACTGCCACATGATCGAGCTGGCGCAATACACCGCCGAGAAGGCGAAGCTCACGCGCCAGCGCATCGACGAGTTCTCGGTGAAGAGCCAGCAGAAGGCGGCGGCCGCGCAGGCGGAGTGCCGGTTCTCCAAGGAGATCGTCGCGGTGAGCATCCTGCAGCGGAAGGGTGACCCGCTCGTGGTGTCGAAGGACGAGAGCGTGCGAGCCGACACGACGTTGGAAACGCTCGCCAAGCTCGCGCCGGTGACCCGGGACAAAGGCGGTGTCATCACCGCCGGCAATGCACCCGGCTTGAACGACGGCGGCGCGGCGCTGGTGCTGATGAGCGGCGCGCGTCTCCATGAGCGCGGCGCGAAGCCGCTCGCCCGCGTCGTGGCGTACGCCACGGGCGGCGGCGAGCCTAAAGACCTGTTCTTCGCGCCTATCGATGCCGTACAGCGGTTGCTCAAGAAGATGGATGTGAAGATCGACCACTTCGACCTGATCGAGGCCAACGAGGCGTTCGCAGCCCAGGCGCTCGCCGACGGTGACGCACTGGGCTGGGATTGGGATCGCGTCAACGTGAACGGCGGTGCGGTGGCGCTCGGCCACCCCATCGGTGCGAGCGGCGCGCGCGTGCTTGTGACGCTGCTGCACGCGCTCGAGGCGCGCGGCAAGAAGACCGGGCTCGCGACGCTCTGCCTGGGCGGCGGCAACGCCGTAGCGCTGGCCGTGGAGCGCATGTGACGACCGCACCCGCCGCCGAGATCGCGGTCACGATCAGCGCGCACATCAAGAAGGTCGCGGTCGTGGGCGGCGGGACCATGGGCAACGGCATCGCACAGGTGTTCGCGAGCAGCGGCTTCGATGTGGAGCTGGTGGACGCCAGCCTGGAGTTCGTCGAGAAGGCACTCGCCACGATCGGCAAGAACCTGGACCGTGTCGCCAGGAAGCAGGGCTGGGACGACGCGAGACCGAAGAACATCCTCGCGCGCATCCACGGCGGCACGAGTTTGGATGCCGCTCGCGAGTGCTCGCTCGTCGTGGAAGCGGTCACCGAGGACTTCGCTGTGAAGAAGCAGATCTTCACCACGCTCGACGCGGTCGCACCCGCCGACGCGATCCTCGCCAGCAACACGTCGAGCATCTCGATCACCGAGATCGCCGCGGTGACGAAACGCCCCGCGCAGGTGATCGGCATGCACTTCATGAACCCCGTACCGGTGATGGGCCTGGTCGAGATCATCCGCGGCCTCGCCACGAGCGACGCCACCTACGCGGCCACGGAAGAGCTGTCCAAGCGGCTCGGCAAGACGCCGGTCGAGGTGAACGACTACCCGGGATTCGTCTCGAACCGCATTCTCATGCCGATGATCAACGAGGCGTGCTTCGCACTCATGGAAGGCGTGGCCTCGAAGGAAGCCATCGACACCGTCATGAAGCTGGGCATGAACCACCCGATGGGGCCACTGCAGCTCGCCGACCTCATCGGCCTCGACACCTGCCTCAACATCATGAACGTGCTGCATGAGGGGCTCGGCGACTCGAAGTACCGCCCGTGCCCGCTGCTTCGGAAGATGGTGGCCGCTGGCTGGCTGGGGCGGAAGACCGGTCGCGGGTTCTACGAGTACACCCCGGCCTGAAACCGACGAGAGACCCTGATCGTGACCGTGGATCGAGCGCCGGAGACGCGAGACATGCCGGGAGCCGCCGTATGACCCACGTGGTCGCCGAGTCGGCCGCTGGGTTCTCGTTCGCGTTGCCCGAGGAAGTGGAGAGCGTGCGCGAGATGGTGCGCGACTTCGCCGAGAGCGAGATCCGCCCCATTGCCGCGAAGATCGACGAGACGCACGAGTTCCCGGCCGAGACCACGAAGAAGATGGCGGAACTGGGCCTGCTCGGTATGTTCGTGCCCGAGCAGTGGGGCGGCGCCGGCATGAGCTCGTTGGCGTACGTCGTAGCCATCGAGGAGCTGTCGCGCGTGTGCGCGAGCCACGGGGTCATCGCCTCGGTGAACAACTCGCTCGTCTGCTATCCGCTGCTCGCCTACGGCAACGACGAGCAGAAGAAGCGCTGGCTCACACCTCTCGCGAAGGGCGAGCTGCTCGGAGCCTATTGCCTCACCGAGCCGCAGGCGGGCAGCAACGCCGCGAACCAGCAGACCACGGCGGTGCTGGAGGGCGACCACTGGGTGTTGAACGGCACCAAGATCTTCATCACGAATGCCGGCCCGGCCGATGTGTTCATCACCTACGCGGCAACGGACAAGAATCTCGGCGCCAAGGGTATCTCGGCGTTCATCGTGGCGGCCGACACGCCGGGCGTACGCAAGGGCAAGAAGGAGGCGAAGCTCGGTATCCACGCGTCGGACACGCGAGAGATCTACTTCGAAAACGCTCGGGTCCCGAAGGACTGTCTGCTCGGCGAGATCAACAAGGGCTATACCGTGGCGCTCGCCACGCTCGGCGGCGGCCGTATCGGCATCGCCGCTCAGGCGCTGGGCGTAGCGCAGGCGTCGGTGGAGGCGGCGGTCAAGTACGCGAACGAGCGCGAGCAGTTCGACCGCAAGATCGGCGAGTTCGACGCCATCCGCGCCATGCTCGCGGACAGCGCGGTGGAGCTGGAGACGACGCGGCTGCTCGTCTACCAGGCAGCGTGGCTGCGCGACGAGGGCCGGCCGCACGTGAAGGAGGCGTCGCTCGCGAAGTGGCATGCCTCCGAGGCCGCGACCCGGTGCGCGAACCTCGCCATCCAGGTGCATGGCGGCTACGGCTACATGTCGGAGTACCACGTCGAGCGCTACTGGCGCGACGCACGCATCTGCGAGATCTACGAGGGCACGACCGAGGTTCAGAAGATGGTGGTCGCCGGCCAGGTGCTGAAGGAACACGCGCTGGACGCGTGAACGCGCAGGCAGCAAGCGATCGGCCAAGGTTCACTCGTACGGAGCCGAGAGAACGCACCACAACGAGAGCCGTATCGACAAGAGATCGATGAGCGAAGTGAAGAGTATCCAAGAGATCGGCAAGCGAAGCGTAGCTTGGAAAAGGAGGGTGCCGAAGTGAAGCGTCCCGTCCGTCCCGTGGCACTGGTGGTGCTCACCGCGTGCGCGCTCTACCCGGGATTCACCGCCGTGTTCCAGGGGCTCTATCCATGGGTTACCGGCCAGGAGTTCGCCCTGATCGGCCAGCAGGGCCTATTCGTGGACCTCGCGGTCAAGCTCGGCCTGCCCATCTGGGCGCCGAACCTCATCAAGGCCGCCATCGGTGGCGCCTATCTCGCCGGTGTGCCCGGCCTGTGGGCCGGCGACTGGCGCGCGTGGCCGCTCGTCATGCTCGGCGCGCTCGGTTCGCTGCTGCTCGGGCCCGGGCCCGGCATCATGGGCGTCATCGCCATCCTCTGCCTGACCGTGTTCCGCGAGACGTCGGCGCATCAGCCGGCCTAAACAGGCGCTATCCACCCGTGAATCTCGACCTCACCGAGGATCAGGCCCACATCCGCGAGGCGGTGCGCGAACTCTGCCAGGGCGAGTTCGGCAGCGAAGCGGCGAAGTGGGATCGCGACGACGCCATCCCGCCGTCGGCCATCGCCAAGCTCGCCGAGATGGGCCTGCTCGGCATGAACGTCCCCGAGGAGTGGGGCGGGCTCGGCTACGACTCTCGCACCGTGACCATGGTCATCGAGGAGATCGCCCGCGTCTCGGCGGCGCTGGCCATCATGGTCGCGGTGCACAACTCGGTGGGCGCGTACCCCATCTACGCGTTCGGCACCGAGGAACAACGTAAGCGGTACCTGCCCCGGCTCACGACCGGCGCCGTGGGCGCGTTCGCGCTGTCCGAACCCGGCTCCGGCTCCGACGCCTCGGCGCTCCTCACCACCGCCAAACATGACGGCGATCACTACGTGCTGGACGGCGAGAAGAACTGGGTCACGAATGGCCGGCACGTGTGGACGTTCCTCGTGCTGGCGCGCACCAACGGTCCAGGCGCCAAGGGGATCAGCGCGTTCATCATCGAGAACGATCAGCAGGGCCTCGCGATCGGCAAGTCCGAGGACAAGATGGGCCTGCGCGGCTCCGACACGGTGACGCTGGCGTTCGACCATGCGCGTGTGCCCGCGTCGCAGCGCTTGGGGGCAGAGGGGGAGGGGTTCAAGCTCGCGCTCCAGAGCCTCGATGCCGGCCGTATCGGCGTGGCGTCACAGGCGCTGGGTGTGATGACCGCGGCGTTCCACGAGGCCGCGCGCTACGCGCAGCAGCGGCAGGCGTGGGGCGCACCCATCTCCAGGCTGCAGGCCATCCAGTTCAAGCTGGCGGAGATGGAGCGACGCGTGCAATGCGCCCGGCTCCTGATCCGCAAGGCCGCGTGGCTCAAGGACACCGGCCAGGACTTCATCCGCGCGGCGAGCATGGCCAAGCTCTACGCCACGGAGGCCGCCACGTGGGTGACGCACCAGGCCATCCAGGTGCACGGCGGCTACGGCTACGTGAAGGAGTACGCGGTCGAGCGCTACTATCGGGACGCGCGCGTCATGGAGATCTACGAGGGCACGTCCGAGATCCAGCGCCTTGTCATCGCGCGCAGTCTGCTGCGGGACGGCGTGCGGCTCTGAGTCAGTTGCCTCGACTCAAGAGCCAGACGAGCAGCCCCACGGTGCCGATCGCGCCGAGGATCGCGAGATCGACCGTCAGCCCCACCGCGGCTCCCGCCGTGCCGGCCTTGTGCGAAGTGCCGTGCACACGAAGTCCCTGAATGCCTTCGAACGCGAAGACCAGCGTGTCGGGGACCTGTTCGCGCTTGAGTGCCTGGATTGGCTTGCCGGTCTCGAACAGGCGATCGAGCAGGAGGCGATCTCCGACTCCGAGGCGAAGCGCGCGGCGGGCCGGCGCGGTCGCCGACGAATCGAGCGCCGTGGTGCCGAGATAGATGCCGCGCACGAACCCGCCATCGTGGAGCTCCACCTGCATCGGCGCGCCATGCGTCGTCGAGCTCGCTTCGTCGACAGGGATCGGTCTTCCCCAGCGCGGATCACCGAGATCGTGACCGACCATGTAGCCGACGGCCGTGCAGCCTGACACCATGAGGCCGAGGCCGACCGCGACCCACGCACGGTACCGGTTTGAGATCCGTCCGTTCATGCGTGCGCCAACCTCCAAGGGGCAGGTGCGCAGGATACGCCATAGGCCACTTGAGACCTGTGTTCCGTCCGCTGTTCGAATCGGAGTTCTCACACTGATATGCTTCGCGAATCGTCGTTGTGGTCCCTTTCCGCGCTCGGAGTGAATGCATGAGCCAGTCTTTCCGGCACGCCATCGTGGTCGGCGCCAGTTCCGGGATGGGCGCCGAGATCGCGCGCCAGCTCGCCGCGGGCGGCACGGCGGTGGCGCTGCTCGGCCGGCGCGAGGAGGAGCTGCGCAAGGTGGCTGCCGAGATCACCGCCGCGTGCCGTGGCCGCGCGCTCGTCCGCGTGCACGACGTGCGACGCGCGGAGTCCGTGCCCGCGCTGCTCGACGAGCTGGTTCGCGATCTTGGCGGACTCGACCTGCTGGTCTACGCCGCGGGCATCATGCACCTGCCGCGCGAAGGCGAGTACGACGCTGCGCGCGATCGCGCCGAGGTCGAGGTGAACCTGCTCGGTGCCATGGCGTGGATGGCTCCCGTCGCCGCGATGTTCGAAGCGCGTCGAGCCGGAACGCTCGTCGCCATCTCGAGCACGGCGGGTGAGCGCGGGCGGCGAGGGTTCCCCGCGTACAGCACCTCCAAGGCGGGCCTCACGACCTGGATGGAGGCGCTGCGCAATCGCATCTCGCGCTACGGCGTGAACGTGGTCACGGCGAAGCCCGGCTTCGTGGACACATCGCTGCTCGACCAGGTCGAGCGGAAGCCGAGGGGTGCACTGCTCACGCCGGCGCCCCGGGCGGCTTCGCTCATCCTCGCCGCCGCGAAGCGGGGCGGGAGCCCGAGCGTGTTCATCCCCGGCCGATGGTGGCCGATCGCCATGATCGTGCGCCATTTGCCGTCGTTCGTGTTCCGCCGGCTCAATATCTAGATGGCCGCATTGCGGACCTCTGCGGCGTGGCGGGTGCTCGACGGATTCGGAGGCTCCGTGCGCTCGCTGTCGCGCTCGGTGAGCCCCACGAGCGTGGACGAGCTGGCGCGACTGTTCGGCACGGCGCGGGCCGAGGGCTGGAAGGTGTCATTCCGCGGCGCCGGGCGGAGCTACGGCGACGCCTCACTCAACACCGGGCAACTCTCGGTGGACGGACGCGCCATGCGCCGCATCCTGTCGTTCGACGCCGTCCGTGGCGTGCTCGAGGCCGAGGGCGGCGTGAGCATCGCCGACGTCTGGCGACACACGCTGCCGCAGGGTTGGTGGCCCGCGGTCGTGCCCGGGACCATGTTCCCCACGATGGGCGGCTGCGTGGGCATGAACATCCACGGCAAGAACTGCTTCAAGGTGGGGCCGTTCGGGGACCACGTGCTCGAGCTGGACCTGCTCACGGCGAGTGGCGAGCGAAAGACGTTGTCCCGCGAACGCGAGCCCGAACTCTTCCGCGCGGTGATCACCGGGTTGGGCCTGCTCGGCGCCGTGACGCGGGTGAAGCTCCAGTTGAAGCACGTGGAGAGCGGGCGCATGCGGGTGTGGCCACTCGTCACCGGGACACTGGGCGAGATGTTCGACGTGTTCGAACAGCGCATGCCGCACGCGGACTACGCGGTCGGTTGGGTCGACTGCTTTGCCCAGGGTGCGGCGTTCGGTCGCGGGCTCGTGCACGTCGCGCGCCACCTCAAGGCCAGCGAGGACCCCGACGCGCGTCGCACGTTGGCGGTGGCCGAGCAGGAGCTGCCGGGCGACATCATGGGGCTCCCGAAGTCGCTGCTCTGGGCATTCATGAAGCCGTTCACGAACGACCTCGGCGTGCGGCTCGTCAACCAAGCCAAGTACGCCCTGCCCGAACCCGTCGACGAGGATGGCAGCTATCGGCAGACGCACGCCGGGTTCGCGTTCCTCCTGGACTACGTGCCCGACTGGCGGCTCGCTTACGGCGACCAGGGATTCATCCAGGTGCAGCTGTTCGCGCCCGACGCTCATGCGCGAGAAGTGTTCGCCGAGGCGCTGCGCCTTTGCCAGCGGCGACGCGTCGTGTCCTACCTCGCGGTGTTCAAGCGTCATCGCCCGGACGATTACCTGCTCTCGCACGGGCTCGACGGCTGGTCCCTGGCGCTCGACTTCAAGGTCCCGCGGGATGCGCAGCGCCTGTGGGACACCGCGGCGGACCTGACCCGACTCGTGCGCGACGCCGGCGGGACGTTCTACCCCGCCAAGGACCAAGTCGTGGACGCCGGCTCGTTCGCGAGAGTCTTCGGCGACCGGCTCAAGAGCTTCCGCGAGATCAAGCGCCAGCTCGACCCGGACGGGCTGTTCGCGAACGACCAGGCGAGGCGGCTGGGGATCGTCTAGCGCCCAGTCAGCGAATCAGCACGAAGCGGCCGACCTGGTGGCCGAGCGGCGAGTCCACGGTGAAGAGGTAGACGCCGGACTCCACGTCCTGGCCGTTTCGTGAGATCAGGTTCCACGCGGCCTCGCCATTCCCCGTGCTCCCGTCGTGATCGAGCAGCGCGACCAGGTCTCCGGCAAGCGTGTAGATGCGGATCCGGCTGCGGGCGCGCGGCAGCCCCATGAAGTCCACGTGGCGGGTGAACACGTCGCCGGGCACCGGCGAGCGCTCCCACGGAGCACGCTCGCGATAGGGGTTCGGCACCACCCACACGCCGCCGCCCGCGGAGCGCGCCGCCGCGTGCGGCACGACGCGGGTGTCGAACGACGCCGCGAACGGGCTCTCGTATTCCACCGGCGGAAGCACCCCGCCCGAGTGCTGGCGCAGGATCGTGGTCACGACGTAGTGATAGTCGAAGCCGTTCAGCGTCAGCGGATCCTGGACGCGGTAGCGTCCCACGGGGTAATGCGGCCCTCCCGGGCCATTCGCGTCGGGCGCCAGCGAGAGGTCCGTGATGTCGGCGAGCGGCAGCCCGCCCTGCGAGGGATCGGCGCGGTAGACGGCGATCCGCTGCCAGCGCTCGGGTTCGGGGAGCAGCGACTGGCGATTCCAATCGTCCAGTCGATAGAGCTTATAGCCCGCGAACATGAAATCCGGGCCGCCCACGCTGCCCGCCGTGATCGCCTGCTCGGGCGCATTGTCCCACGCGATGCGGACGGTGTGATCCCCGGGCATGCTGCGGAGCATGGGGGAGGGAGGCAACCGCATGTCCAGGTCCCAGCGCCGGATGGTGTCCACGCCGTCATCGCCGGTGCAGAAATCGCAATCGAGATCGGTCCAGATGCAGTGGCCGGTCGTGTAGGTCATCTCCACCGCCACCGTGGGCGGTGAGGAGAGCGGGTCCAATGGCCGAAGCGTCTTGTCGTCTCGATACTTGTCGGGGCAGTGCGGATCGTAGTTGAACACCACGCCGGGCGGTGGCTCGAGGCAGATCTCATGGCCGTTCCATCCGGTATCGCCTTTCGTGTAATCCCCGCGGCGTCCCACGTTCGGCTTGAGATCCAGCCGCCTGCCGCGGTAGAGCATGCGCGCTTCGAACGCCTGCACCACCACGCTATCGGGATTCTCGACCGCCACCAGCGCCAGTGCGAAGTTGAGTGACTGGCCGGGCTCCAGCCGCACGAACGGGCCGCACGACACCAGCACCGCGTAGTCTCCGGGCTGGTCCGTGCGCGCCGTGGGGTATTCCCCCGCGAGCGCGGCGTAGCGATCCGCATCCACAGGCGGTAGCCCGCCGTCGCCCGGCGGTGAGCCCGGCGCAAAGAATTGGATCTGGAACGTGCTGTCGCGCCTCGGGGCTCGAGCCGAAGCACGGGCCGCCCGCACACCGGGGAACGCGTCGTTGATGAGCCAGCCGAGCGGATCCGTCGTGTGCGACAGCGGCACGAGCGCGATGCTGGGCAGGCCGCTTCCGGGGTTCCCGTCACGTACCAGCGCGGCCTCGCCGACGATGGACTCGATGCACGTCTTCTCGTACGGGCCCCCCAGGGTATCGAGATGCTGTCCGAACTGGACGTTGAGCGGGACGCGCTCCACCAGGTCATTCAGGTGCCCTGCGCTCCCATTCCGCGTGCGCGCGTCCAGGTCTGCGTAGAAGCCGAGTCGCACGTCCCGGAGCGGCTCCGTCCCCTTGTTCGTCACCGTGAACTCGATGCCCGCCATGTCCTCGTGGCCGAACTGCGTCCAAGCATAGGTCTGCTGGTGAACTGCGAGCTCGAGCGGAACGTGACGCTCGCCGATCGGATGGTTGTAGTCGATCGCCTCCTTCTGGTCGTCGGTGTAGTCGGCGCTGAGCATCTGCTGCGCCGGCAGGAGGAAGTCCTCGTCCACGCGGCCATCGCCGTCGTTGTCGCGGCCGTCGAGCAGCTCCTCGTCCACGCGGCCGTCGCCATCGTCGTCCGCGTACGAGCGGGTGCCTGGATCGCCGGCGTTCGCGATGCGCACACGGTCCGCGGGATCCAGGCTGGGACGCCATTCGAGCATCGGCCCGCCTGAAACGCGCAGCCTGTCTTTCGCGTCGCGCGCCCCCACCCACAGCTCGGCGTGGTTCAGGAGCTCGTAGCCGCTACCGCGCGGGAATTCGAATGACGGGTCGAACGACAGCCCGTTGTTGAAGAACGCGTTCCCGAGGACTCCCACGTTTGTGACGCGGAGTGCGAAGCGGCCCGCGTTCAGCAGGGGGCCGCGGTCGTTGATGTCCATGACCGCCGAAACCGGCGCTGGCGCCCCGAGGAGCGTCGCGAGCGCCGCCGTGGGGGCGAGCCACGCGCGCGCGCATGTGAGGATCGATGGGCGAATGAATTGGCCTCCCGCCCCATGCGGGGGTTGGACCCAGTAGCGTGAAACCTGGGAGACGGACGAAGTGGGGGCAACGGGAATCGAGGTGCTGACACCGGGAGGTCGAGATGCCAGTATCCCATGGACTCAGCCGGGGTCTCGGGGGGGTGCCATCCAGAGGGTTGACTCAAAGAGGCAGCGGTTCGACGCCGGCGCGTGGCTGCTATTGGCGCTACTCGCCGGCGCGGGCTGCGGCAAGCAGGCGCTGCACGGCACGGTCATCCCCAACCTGCGTCCGACCGTGCAGCTCACGCAAGTGCCCGCGCCTGCGGACACGTCGGGCACGTATGCCTACGAGGTGAGTTGGGCGGGCTACGATCCGGACGGCCGCGTCGCGTTCTTCGAGTATTCCGTGGATCCCCCCAGCCGCGCCCTCGCTGAGACGGTGTGGGTGAAGACCATCGCCAATCGCAAGACGTTCGTGTTTCGCTCGGACAGTCTTGCTTCGGGCAGCGCGCAGCGCGCCCGTGGCTTCCACACCGTGGTCGTGCGCTGCCAGGATGAGCAGGGCGCGCGATCACCGCTCGCCGCCGCGTCGTTCACCAGCACCACGATGGCCCCCGGCGTGCAGATCCTCGTGCCCTCACCGAGCACGCTGCTGGCCCGCGCCGTTCCCGCCGTCGTGCGGATCGAATGGCAGGGGATCGACCCCGACGGAATCGGCTCGCAGAAGCCGGCGTCCTATCGCTGGAAGTTGTTCGGGCCCAGTTCCGAGTTCACGCCCACGCAGGCGCTCGCGGACCCGGACTCCGTTCGGCGCTTCTACGCTCCCGCCTTCGCGGGCTGGGACTCCGTGGGAGGGGACGTCCAGGCCGCGAGCCTGCATGACCTCGTGCAGGGGCAGACTTACATGTTCGTGGTCGTGGCATTCGACCAGGCCGGCGCCTACTCGCCGGTCTTCAGCGGCGACAGCAACATGCTCCTTTTCCGGGTGGACCCGGCGCTGTCGCTCGGTCCGCAGATCACCATCGGCAGCCCGGCGTTCACGTACACATTCCCGAGCGGCGGCTACTACACGGACCCGGACTTCTACGTGAGAGTTGAATTCCCGGCGGACCTCCCGATCCAGCTCTTCTGGTCCGCCAAGCCGGCACCGGGTGGATTCATTCGCGGGTACCGCTGGGCGGTGGACATCCTCCGGCTTGACGACGAGACGCCCCGCACCGACGAAGCGACGGACTTGGGCCACTGGAGCCGGAGCACGACGGACCCGGGGATCGTGCTGCCGGCTGATTCTCCCGGTGCGGGCGGCGCCACGACGCATTACTTCTATCTCGAGGCCGAGGACGACCTGGACCTGCGCAGTCTCGCGGTGGTGCAGTTCACCGTGGTGCGCGCGAGTTTCGACAAGGAGTTGCTCGTCGTCGACGACACCTGGTTCACGCCCGATCGCGTCGGCACCGCGGGATGCGTGACGAGCGCATTGGGGCAGTGGCCCTCCGCCGCGGAGCTCGACACATTTCTCTACGCCGCGGGAGACAAGCCCTACCGCTGTTACCCGGCGGGCGCCCGAAGCCCCGCGGGTGTGTTTGCGGGCTACTCGCTGGATACGTTAGGGACCCATTTCACGACCGCGGCCTCGTTCAACCTCCGGCGATTGGACCGCTATCGGAACATCATCTGGATGACGGACCTCAATTCCGCGTTCGCATACACCGGGCCCTACAATACGTTCTTCCGTCCCATGCCACTTCTGCGGGCGCTGAGCGCACCCGCGGTCGCGAACCCGCTCTCGACCTGGCTGCTTCAGGGCGGGAGGCTCTGGCTGATGGGTGGCGGGTCGGCCTATTCGACACTGATCAACTTTGACGCGCCGAGGTCTCCGGACAACATCTTCTCCGCCGCGCTCGGCGAGCTGGGGCCGGGGCGCCTGATGTATGACAACGCGCATTGGAAGAGCGAAGTGCGCGTGCTGCATTCGTTCCGCGCCAGGCGCTCGGCACGTGCTGTGGGAGCTTGGGCCGGCGCGCCGGACTACACGCTGTTGCCGGAGACGCTGTTCGAGAAGTCCATCGCCACAGATCCGCTGCCCCCACTGCGCACGGGCACCTTCTACCTCACGTCGTACGCGGCAGAGCACCTGTTCAAACCGAACAGCGTCCTGGAGCACCTTGCGGGCGAGCCCCCCGGAACTCCCGCTTCGTCCGTACTCGACACGCTCTACGAGACGCAGAGTGGCGAGGCGGGTAGCGGTTGGCCGTTGATGACCGTCTACCACGGTCGTGAGGCGTCACTGTTCGTGTTCACGGGCTTCCCGATCTGGTACTTCCAGCGCTCGCAGACGATCGAACTCGTGGACTTCGTGCTTGGGCGACTGTGGGGGCTCTCGCGCCAGCCCATTGCGCGCTGACGGTTCGGGCGAAGTGCATGGCGTTTCGCGCCTCGTCGGGCGGAGCGCCGTGCCGGACACCTGCCGCCACGCCGGTGAGCGCGTGCCGAAGCGGAGGGCCTGCCGCACTCGGGCCTGCCGTGGCGGATCGCGGGGCTGACGGCAGAGTGGCGTGGGTCCGACCCGCTGGAGCCCAATCGGCGCTGAGCCGTTGGGTGTGGATCAGCCGCGCGGTTCGCCCTCGTTGGCGGCGGACGACTCGCACAACTCCACGAGCACGCCGCCCAGACTTTTGGGGTTCAGGAACGCCACTCGGGTGCCATGCGCACCCGGACGCGGCGTCTCGTCGATGACTCGCACCCCCGCTGCTTTCGCTCGTGCGAGCTGCGCCACGAGGTCTCGCACCTCCAGGCTCACATGGTGGAGGCCGGGACCTCGCGTCTCGAGGAACTTCGCCACCGTGTGGTCCGCGCGTTTCGGCTCCAAGAGCTCGAGCGTGACCGGGCCCAGGTGAACGAACACGACGCGTAAGCCGCCCTCGTCGAGCAGTTCCTCGCCGCCGCGCACGGCGCCAAGGCCGTGGACGAGTGTTTCGACCAGCGGATCGGCCTCGCGCACGGCGATGGCGACGTGGGCGAGCCCGTGGACGGCGTCAGACCCGGCGACGGGGTCCGGGGGAGTGGGTTGCCGTGGTTTCTCGCTCACACACTCTCTCCTGGTCGATACACACCGAACACCGCGCGCAGCGTGTCACACACCTCGCCGAGCGTGGCCTTGAGCGTGAGCGATTCGAGGATGCGCGGAATGAGATTCGCGGTGCCCCGCGCGGCGGCGGCGAGGCGAAGGAGTGCGGCATCGCACGCGACCCGGTCGCGGCTCGCACGCCAGTCGGCGAGGAATCGCGCGCGCCGCTCCTCGACCTCCGGGTCGTGCGTGAACGGCGGCGCGGGCACGGGGCGGTCGTCGCCGAATCGGTTGACCCCCACCATCACGCGCTCGCCGCGCTCCACATCGCGCTGCCAGCGGTACGCGGCCTCGTGGATCTGGTCCTGCACCCAGCCACCGGCGATTGCCTCGAGCATGCCGCCCCGCGCATCCACTTCGGCGAGCAGCGCGCGGGCGCGTGCCTCGAGATCGGCGGTCATGGCCTCGATCCAGTAGCTGCCGGCGAGCGGGTCCACGGAATCCGTCGCACCGCTCTCGTGCGCGAGGATCTGCTGCGTGCGCAGTGCCAGCACCGCCGACTCCTGCGACGGCAGGCCCAGCGCCTCGTCGTAGCTGTTCGTGTGCAGCGACTGCGTGCCGCCCAGAACGGCCGAGAGGCCCTGGAGCGTGACGCGCACCACGTTGTTGAGCGGCTGCTGAGCGGTGAGCATGGAGCCCGCGGTCTGCGTGTGGAATCGGAGCTTGCGCGCCTCGGCGTCGCGGATGCCGAACCGTTCGGTGAGGAGCTCGGCCCACAGTTTGCGCGCGGCGCGGAACTTGGCGGCCTCCTCGAACAGGTGATTGTGCGCGTTGAAGAAGAACGAGATGCGCCGCGTGATGGTGACGAGGTCGAGCCCGCGCGCGCGCGCGGCTTCGAGATAGGCCAGTCCGTTCGCGAGCGTGAACGCCAGCTCTTGCACCGCGGTGCAACCGGCCTCGCGCATGTGGTAACCCGAGACCGAGATGCTGTTCCACTGCGGCACGTGCGCCGAGGTGAACTCGAACACGTCGGTGATGAGCCGCAGGGACGGCCTGGGGGGATAGATGTACGTGCCGCGCGCGATGTACTCCTTCAAGACGTCATTCTGCACCGTGCCGCCCAGCGCCTCGCGCGACGTGCCGCGCGCATCTGCCACCGCCACGTAGAACGCCAGCAGCAGCGGCGCCGTGGCGTTGATCGTCATCGACGTCGTGACGCGGTCCAACGGCAGCTCCGCGAGCAGCTCCTCCATGTCGGCGAGGCACGAGATGGCCACGCCCACCCGTCCAACCTCACCGCGTGCGAGCGCGTGATCGCTGTCGTAGCCCATCTGCGTCGGCAGGTCGAATGCCACCGACAACCCCGTCTGCCCCTGCCCGAGCAGGAACCGGAATCGCTCATTCGTCTGCCGCGCCGATCCGAACCCCGCGTACTGCCGCATCGTCCACAGCCGCGACCGATACATCCCCGGATGGATCCCACGCGTGTACGGTGGCGAACCTGCCGGAGGAGTCCGACGCACGAGGTCCCCCGGCAGGTCCGCGGGGAAGTACGAAGCCGCGACCGGCAACTCCGAGGGCGTGAAGCGAGGCGCCCCCGCACGCTCGGAAGCGGCGCCGGCAGGTCGCGACGCAGACGGGCGAGAGCGCAGCGACGGGCCCCGTCGAGGATAGCGACCTGCCGGCGCCGCGGTAGAAGCAGGTGTCCGCGCCTGCGATGACTTCTTGGGAGCCTTCCGACTCAAGCCGACCCTCCCGTCACCGGAGCCAGGCGAATCAACGCCTGCCCCGCCGACACCGCCGCCCGCTCCGCGACGAGCACTTCCGTCACCACCCCATCATGCGCCACGCTCAGCTCGTTCTGCATCTTCATCGCCTCGACCACCACGACCGCCTGTCCCGCCTGGACGTGGTTCCCGACCGCGACCCGCAGCGCCACCACCACGCCCGGCATCGGAGCCGACACGGTTTCGCCACACGCCGCAGCGCGCGCGCCGCTGGCGGCCTGGAGCATCTTCTCGAGCGGGTGCTTCACCTCTACCGGGATCACCGACCCGCGCAGCCCCACTTCGAGCCCTTCCGCGGAGGGCGAGACACGCACGACGTGCGAGCGGCCGTCGATCAAGAGCGAGTACACCTCGCCATCCGGCAAACGCACGAAGTCGGCCTCGATGTGCCGCCCGTCGGCTTCGAGGATCAGCCGATCACCCTCGGTGCGGAACGTCACCTCGGCCTCGCGCCCCTCGAGCGTCACCCACAGCTTCACCGGCCACCCCGCTGGCGATTCATCCACTTCCACGCCGAAGCGCCGCGCGCGTCCTCGCGTCTTCCGATCTGTACGCGCTGGCGCTCGCTTCGCTCGTGCAGCGCCGCGGCGAGCAGCGCGGCGTTGGTCGCTTCGGGACCGGGCTTCAGCGCGTCCGGACGCCAGTGCTCCTCGAGGAATTGCGTGCTCAGGTTGCCGGCCGCGAACTCGGGGTGCAGCGCCAGCCACGCCTGGAACGCGAGGTTGTGATGCGGACCCTCGAGCACGAACTCGTCGAGCGCGCGCGCCAGCCGGCGCCGGGCCTGTTCACGGTCGCCGCCCCACACGACCAGCTTGGAGAGCAGCGAGTCGTAGAACACGGGCACCTCATAGCCGCGGTAGATGCCGGAATCGTTGCGCACGCCGGGGCCCTGCGGGAACCGCACGCGCTCGATGACGCCCACGCTCGGCAGGAAGTTGCGTGCGGGATCCTCGGCGATGATGCGCGCCTCCATGGACCAGCCGCGCGGCTCCGGCGGCGCGTCGCCGAACGACAGCTCGTCGCCCTCCGCCACGCGCAGCTGCTCGGCCACGAGGTCCAGTCCCGTCACCATCTCGGTCACGGGGTGCTCGACCTGGAGCCGCGTGTTCACCTCGAGGAAGTAGAACCGCCGTTGCTCATCCAAGATGAACTCGACCGTTCCAGCCGAGCGGTAACCCACTTGCTTCGCGACGCGGCCGGCAGCCTCGCCGAACGCCCGGCGCGTGGCGTCGTCGAAGGCAGGGCACGGTGTCTCTTCGAGCAGCTTCTGGTGGCGCCGCTGCACGCTGCACTCGCGCTCGCCGAGGAATGCCACGCGTCCGGTGGCGTCGCCGAGGATCTGCGCCTCGACGTGCCGCGGCCGCTCGATGAAACGTTCCACGAACACGCGCTCGTCCCCGAACGCGGCCCTGGCCTCGCCGCGAGTCAGGTCCCACGCGGTCGCCAGCTCGGCGTCGCTGCGCACGACGCGCATGCCCTTGCCGCCACCGCCCGCCGCGGCCTTGAGCATGAGCGGATAGCCCATTTCCTTCGCGAATCGCTTCACGTCCTCTCGCGAATCCACGGGACCGGGAGACCCCGGCACCACCGGCACGCCCGCGGCCAGCGCAGCCTTGCGCGCCGCAAGCTTGTCGCCGAGCGCGGCGATGGTCTCCGGCGAGGGCCCGATGAACACGATGCCGGCCTGCGCACAGGCGCGCGCGAACGCCTCGTTCTCGGCGAAGAACCCGTAACCCGGATGGATCGCGTCGGCGCGCACGCGCTTCGCGGTCTCGAGCACGCGCTCCATGTTGAGGTAGCTCTCGTGCGATGGTCCGGGTCCGACCGGATAGGCCTCGTCGGCCATGAGCACGTGCAGCGCGGTGCGGTCGGGCTCGCTGAAGATGGCGATGCTTGTGCGGCCGGTCTCGCGCAGCGTGCGCAGGATGCGCACGGCGATCTCGCCGCGATTCGCGATGAGCACACGCTGGAGCCGCGGCATCAGTCCTCCATCACGACGCAGGCGACGCCGAGGCCGCCGTCGTGCGAGATTGTGAGGTGAGCGCGCGTCGCGCCCATGGCGCGGAATCGTTCGAGGGCCGCGCCCGTCAACTTGAGCGTGGGCACGCGGCCGCCCGGCTGCACCACCTCGATCTGCGTCCAGCCGATGCCGCCGGCGATGCCCGTGCCGAGCGCCTTGCTCGCCGCCTCCTTGGCCGCGAAACGTGCCGCCAGGTGGGGCAGGGGATCCTTGAACGCGCGGCAGTAGGCCAGTTCGTCCGGTGTGAACAGCCGCCGCTCCATCCGTTCCCCGAACCGCTTCAGGGACTCGGAGATGCGCTCGACCTTGCACACGTCGATGCCGATGCCGCGGACGGCCACGAGTCCTCCGGAGGCTTGAGTGAGGCGCCGAAGCGGACGACTGTAGGGTCGCCAACGGCCCGGGGCAAGGTCGCGCGCGTCACAGCCCCGCTTCGATGCCCAATCGCAGTGAGCGCGGGTTCCGCGCCAGTCGCGGATCGCTCACCGGCACCCAGCCGCCCGAGCCACCGTTCAAGCGTGGGTCCCAGTACGCGCCACCGCCGCGACCGGTCTCGGTACGGTAGCCGGCGTAGTCGTCACGCAGCGTGTTGATCTCGGGATTCGGGAACCCGGCCACACTCGCGAACGCGTCGCCGCGCGTGTTGAAAACGTTCCGCACGTCGAACAGGAGCCTGGCACCGTGCAGCGCGGGATGCTCGAACCGCAGCACGACGTCCGTGTGCTCGCTCCACGGGAGCCGGCGCGAGTTGATCGCCGCCAGGTCGGGCGCGACCAGCGGACCGCCCGGCACACCCTGGTCCGATACTGTCGGCGTCCAATGCGGACCCGACGCCACCTGCGTGACCCAACCGAGCGTGAACGAATGAGGCTCACGCCACACGGCGTCAAAGCCCAGCATGTGCTCGCGGGCCCAATCCAGCGGATGTTCGCCCAGGGGCAGCGGCCGGAATCCGAACGGCGAGCCGTAGTACCAGCCGTCGGTACCCGAGAGCGTGCCGTAGGCGCTCATGTACGTGTAGCGCAGCGAGAACTCGCCACGCAGCAGCCGGCGGTACGCCGGCCCGCCCGAATCATACGCGCCGGGTCGCCGAGACCCCGCGAGCAGTGCCAGCTCGAAGCCGGTCGCGTGACCGTATTCGGCGTTCGCGTAGCGCGGTCGGAACGTCCCGCCGAAATAGGGATCGTTCACGATCCCGATCTGCCCATAGAGGTCGCGGTGGAACACCGACACCTGCGCGGCCCAGCGCTCGTCGAACAGGTGCTTCACGCCCGCCTGGTACGTGACGAGCTCGCTGGGCACGAGCCTCGGATCGCCGAGCGGCCGGCGGCTGTAGATGAGGAGCCGGCTGTCAGAGAGATACTCGCGCCCCGGTGGTTGGTGGATGCGGGCGTAGCTCACGGACATCGCGTCACGCTGGGAGATCGGAAACGCAAGCCCGAGGCGGGGCGACAGCGTCCACCGCGCACCCTTCGATCGCGTGTCCGGGAGCACGCCGGTGGCGCCCGCTCCCGCTGGCGCGCGCGCGTCGTCTCCCGCGTCGAACATCTGTAGACGAAAGCCGCCGTTCCACACCAGGCCCTCGCGCTCGACGCGATGCTGCAAGTACGCCCATCCGCCCGGGGCGCGCGTATGGAACGTTCGCAGCGAGTCGATCAGGTCGCTCGTCGGTTCCACGGCGTCCAGCTCGAACAGTTCGGCGTCGTCCCATTGAAGGCCCGCGCCCCAGCCGAAGCGTTGCTTCGTCGAGCGCACGTAGCCGCCGGTGAGCGCGGCCTGAAGACGGTCGAAGCGCGTGCGTCTGAAGTAGGGCCAGTCCCCCTGATAGGCGTAGAACGGGTCGCGCTCGGGATCCATGTCATGTCCGAACCGGAGCTTCTCGGGCGGAAGCAGGTTCCGCGGATCGCGCTCCAGTCCCGGCGACGTGAGCGTGCTGCCGTGCTGCCAGGCGAGCACGAGACGCAACTGGACACGCGAGCCAAGGAGCGCGGCCTGCGCCAGCGTGTTCCAGCGCCGCGTCTCGGTCATGGGCTGGTGGTCGGCCGCGCGATAGAAGAGCCGCACACTGTCGAGCACGGGAGGACACACCTCTCCGGGGCAGTCGTAGCGGAGGACGTAGACGAGCAGGCTGTCGTCCCACGAGAACATCGGGTCGTACGGCTGCGACACGGCGCGCGAGCCGAATATCTCGAGGGACGCGGTCTGTGGGTCCGTCACCGGTGCCAGCTTGGCCCAGCCGAGCACGTGGTTGTCGTTGCGCCAGCCGATGCGACGGCCAAGCAGCTCGGAGCGGCCCCGGGACGGGCGGGCCGGCAGGAACTGATCGTCGAGGCGGGCTTCGCCGGCGGCCACCAGGCCGAGGCCGCTCATCGGCAGCGGCACGGAGCCGCGTGCCCCCAGCCAGTCGAACGCCGTGCCGCGCCTCGCCGTCGAGAGCCAGCGCACAGCGCCCGCGGGTGTCGCAGTGGGATTCCACGTGCGCACGTCGAACACGCCCGCCAGGGCACCGGCGAACTCCGCGTCGAGCCCGCCCGCCAGCAGATCGGCGCGTTGCACGGCGAGCAGCGGGAGCTCGGGCGCCTGATCGCGCAGCGGCTCGTTCAGGACGAGTCCGTTCACCGTCCACTGCGTCTCGCCCGCGCGCCCGCCGCGCACGTGGATGTCCTCGCCCACCGCCACGACGCCGGGTTGGAGAGCCAATGCCTGCGTCAGGCTCGTGAGCGGGAGGTCGCGCAGCGCCTCGGACGTGACCACGTGCACCGTGGCGCTCGAGCGCATGTCGTGGATGCGCCCTGCGGACACCTCGATGGCCGGGAACCGCCGCACGACGCGCGTCGTGTCGCGGAGCACGGAACGGGTACTGTCGAGCAGGGTCGGGGCGCCGCTCGAGTCCGCGACGGCGACGAGCAGCAGCGCGGCCATGAGCGATTGCAAACGTTTGTTCCTCCCCGATCGCGTCGCCCGGTGCCGCGGCCAGTTTCGGTGGGGTTCACGGGCGGGTCAAGGAACGGTTCGCTGCGAGTGTGCTGCGCGAGGTCAGATTCTCACCGGGAACTCTGGGCGGGCTCGTTCGTCCACCCCCATGAAAGGAGACGTCCCCTGGCCGACGCCGGTGAGCGCGACCTCATCGCCGCCCTCCGACGCAGGGACATGGCCGCACTGGAGCAGCTCTTCGAGCGCTTCGGCGGGGCCATGGCCACGCTCGCGCACAGCATGCTGCGCGACCATGCGGAGGCCCAGGACGTGGTGGAGGAAGCACTCATGCGAGCGCACGAGGCGGGGCCGGGATTCCGCGGGGATCGCGGCGTGCGAACCTGGGTGTTGCGCATCACCGCGAACCTGTGTCGCGATCGGCTTCGACGCCGGCGCTTCACGGCCGCCTCGCTCGACGGGCCGGCGCCGGTGGACGATCCGGGATTGCGCTTCGACCCGGTCGCGGGATGGGATGAACGGCTGGACCAGCGCCGCATGGCGGAGCGGTTGGACCAGGCCATCGCGCGGCTGCCGGTGGACCAGCGCGAAGCGGTGGTGATGCGACACCGGTTGGAGATGACGTACGAGGACATGTGTGGCGCGCTCGGCGTGCCGCTTGGAACGGTGAAGTCACGGCTCGCGCGAGCGCTGGTGACGCTGCGAGGCGAACTCAAGGAGTTTGAATCATGAATCACGATCACCACGAGCCGAGAGCGCCTCGCTGGATGGAGCTCGCGGCCACGCTGCGCGCCGAGCCCGACGCGGCGACCCTGGCGCGAGTGCGCGGCCGCCTCGCCGCGCGCCGGGCGGAGCCGGCATGGTTGCGCTGGCTCGCGCGACCGATCGCCGTGGCGGCCTCGGCCGCCCTGCTCGTCGTCAGCGCGGTGGCGGGTAACGCGCTGCTCACCACGCCGAGCCGCGAAAACGCCGACGAGGGCGCGCTCACCGTGGCACTGCTCGGAGACGACGGAAGCTTCGGCCTGGGGCTCGAATCCTCGGCCACGACCGGCTCGGCGTCCGCGGACAGCGAAGGCGTGCAGCCATGAACCGTGCCGCGGTGATCCTCGCTCTGGTGTCCGCGCTCTGCCTCGGCGCCTCGCTCGGATTCGTGAGCGGCATCGTGTTCACGCGCTATCACCTGCGCGACGACGGGCTATCCCACTTCGACGAGCGCCGGGCCCGCATGATGCACCGCGGCGGACCGGAGGAGCACGGCGTGCCGTCCGCGAGGTTCCTGGTGCCGAGGCTCCAGCGCGTGCTCGGGCTCTCCCGGGAGCAGGCGGAAGCGATCCGCATCGAGATCGACAGCACGCGCGGCGAGTTCGCGAAAGTGCGCGACAGCCTGCACGTGCGTATCGCGCGTCACCTCACGCCGGAACAGCTCCGGCACTGGCGTTCCATGATGCTGAGAGAACGATTCCCTGGCGGGCCACGCCCGCGCACGCTCCGGGCGGAACCCGGAAGAGAAGGAGACACCGCTCGATGAACGTTCGGATGAAGTGGTTGCTGGTCGTGGCTGCGCTCATGATCCCGATCGCGGCGTGGGCGCAGCATCACGCGGCGCCCGCGAAACCCGCCACCGATGCTGCCCGTCCCGTGCCGCCCTCGCCCGGGGACGAACCGGGAATCGAGGACGACCTGGCTTACGAAGACCTGTTCGCGCTGGGCTTGGACGACGAGATGTTCGCGTTCGGGGACGACGAAGGCGAGCACGGCGAAGCAGGTGCCGGGCACGACGGCGACGGTCGCATCGTGCGCCGGATCATCGAGCGCGGTCCGGGCGGCCACGCCGGGATGATGATGCACCACGGGATGGGCGGCCCGATGGGCGATCGCGGTCACATGATGATGGCGCGGTGGGCGCACCTGAATCTCACCGATGCGCAGCGGCAGAAGCTGCGGGACCTGCACGAGGCCCAGGCGCGAAAGGCGGTGCAGCGTCGCGCCGACATGCAGCTCGCACGCATGGACCTGCATAAGCTGATGCGCGAGGACAAGCCGAACACGGCGTCGGTGAACATGCAGATCGAGAAGCTGGCCCGGCTCCACGCCGAGGGGTTGAAGTCGATGTTCGACACCCAGTTGCAGGCGAAGGCGCTGCTCACGCCCGAGCAGCTCAAGCAACTCAAGGACGGGCCCGGCGCATCACGCATGCGGCACGACATGGGCGACTCCGAGGCAGCACCCAAGCGGTAGCGAGTCCAACCATCGTTCCCCGCCCGCGCGGCGGTCGGCGAAGTTGCCGGCCGCCGCGTTCTCGTGCTGGCGCGCGTGCCGTTCCGCACCGCACATGTCAGGGAAGTGTGCGAAACACGCCGAGCGTGCGGAAGTGGCGCGAACCGCGCCGGGCCTGGGGCCGCGCGCACGAGGCCACCCCGCGCGCCGCACGTTGCGAACTCATCGCACGGGGTTCGCGCTCGGACCGTGTATGGGGCAGGTCGCGCAGTCACGATTCACGCCGCACGGTCGCGGTGGGTGCGCGCGCGCAGGCAAGGCCCTTGGCGTGATTCTTCCACTGCATGACGCGCCTCGATACACGATTCGGGGGGCGTTGGAGCGGCCGCGCGCCGCTTCGGGAGAGAGCGGCCAGTCGCGATTCCTTCGTGCACCGGCCGGCAGTGGAGGGCGGCATGCGACGGGCTCTGTTCGCGATCACGACACTGCTCGTGGTCACGGGCTGGGCGCAGGAGGCGTCTGGTCAGTGCAGCATCACGGTACTGGACTTGAACGGCACGCCGACGTTGTGTTCGGACTACGGCGACGACTGGCGATGGACCGGCCCCGGGGGCTTCACCTCGAGCGCCATGTGCGTGGACGCGATCACGCCCGGCACCTACACGCTCCGCGTGTTCGACGCGGCGACGGGCCTGTGGAGCGAGCCTTGCAGTCACACGGTCGGAGACCCGCCCGCACCGCCGTCGTGCAGCATCGCCGGCCCGGATAGCGTCTGCGCGGGCGGGAGCGTGACGTGGTGCGCTCCCTCCGGAGACTTCACGTTCGCGTGGAGCGGGCCCGGTGGATTCGTGTCCGACGCGTCCTGCATCACGTTCTCCGAGCCCGGCACGTACACGCTCACGCTGACCGATCGCGCGAGCGGGCTGTCGAGCGAGCCCTGCTCGCAGACATTGCGTCTCGTGAGCTGCAACGCGCCCGAGCCGCTGCAGAACTGCCCGGCGCCCGCGCGCTGGTGGGCCTCGGCCTGTGGCACCACGAGCGCCGCCCTGGCGCCGACAGAGATGGACCACCTGGCAGACGTCGTGGATCGGCGCTCCGCGGTGTGGAACTACGGCGGCACGCGTGCCGGCTTGAGCGACATCCTGG
>JAHFBX010000125.1 GCA_023249815.1 Candidatus Eiseniibacteriota bacterium | reverse complement strand
GCGCCGGTACCGCTCACGGACGAGCAGCTCCCGGACCCGACCACGCTCTTCCAGAACCCCGACGCGCTGTGGGTGGTACAGCAGCAGCTCCACGCCTGGCTCAATCGCTACGAGCCGCCGCGCGCGGGCGCGGTGGTGCTCACCGACGACAAGAGCCCGGTCGAAGTCTGGGCTGACCGCGTGAACCATGCCGCGCGCCGCGAGCTGCACGCGTTCTTCGGGCCAAACGGCGGGAGTTGGTAGCGCCGTTAACCGGCCCATCGGCTCGAGCTTCCCGCTCACCTCGATCTCGACGCGGTAGCCATCGAGTCGGCGCGGGATGCGACGCTCGGCCTCGGCGGAGCGCGCCGCGAGCATCACGCGCAGCACGGTCTCGCCGCTCTTGGACCGGCCCTCGTAGACGCCCACGACGCCGGGGATCGCCATGAGCGAGTCCGCGTGCAACTCGATGGCCCGCGCCGCGGTGACCGTGGGCGTGCCGCCACCGCCACCGCCACCTTCACAGCCGAGCAGCGCGAGCACGGGCAGCAGGAGCAGCGCGCGCGCGAGGCACACGTGCGCGTCCGGAGTGCGCCGCCGGTGCGTCGTGTGGACGCGTCGCGCGTGTTCGTCGTCCATGAGCCTCATTCTCCCAACCGATCGCGCCCGCCCCGCGTACGGCGGGACGGGCGCGATCCGTGAAGCGAGCACCGACCCTAGTGTCCCGTCCCAGGAGTAGCTTGTCACCAAGGACGTCGATGCGCCCGATCCCGCAAGGCGCGACGACGAAGTCGTATCAAGAAGATACGTCGAGGAGGAGCAACGCGGCAGGGCGGGTGCAGCGGCGTCCGACTGACAAGCTACTCCTGGGACGTGACACTAGTTGCCCACCATCGTGGCGTTCAGGAACGACAGCACCTGCCCGATCGGGTTCGCGATCGCCGAGCTGGAGCTGCCGGCGAACAGCAGGCCGATCGCGCGCGCGTTCGTGGAGACGTCCTCCACCATGAGCGAGCCCGAGTCGCCGCTGTTCAGGAACCGCTTGCCGTTGTTCTTGATGACGATCTGACCCGAATACGTCTTGGTGAACGCTGAGCCGCCCGCGCACTCGTTCTCGTACGCCACGCTCACGTTGGCGTTGAGCCCGCTGATCGTGCTGCGCGACAGGCCGGTCGTGCGACCCGACTTCTTCACGCGCTGGCCCACCGACGCGCCCACCGTCGAAGCGCTGATCGTCCCGATCTCGAGGATCGAGCCGTTCGTCTGCACCATGCCCGACGACACCTGGGCGATGGCGCAGTCCACGTTGGAGCCCGGCAGGCTCTTGATGCCCGACAACGTCGCCACGTTCTGGCCCGTCGCGGCGTTGCACGAGATGTCGATCAGGCCCGGCTGCACCACCGGGTCCCCGGCCTGCGCGACGCGCGAGTTGCCGCCGCTCACGATATCGGCCTCGAGCACGTGGTAGTTGCTGAGCACGTACGGAGCGCCGCCCTTGTTGACGAGCGAGCCGAGCGTGCCGCCGCAGCAGTACCCATTAGCCAGGTCATAGCGCCAGCCGCCCGACGTGCCCATCTGGATGGGCGGCGTCTGCTTCACGCGGTGGTCCGCCACTGCCATGGCCACGATCTTGCCCGTGACTTCCTCGAACACCGGAACACCCTCGACGGCGGCAGGCAGCCGGCCCACGCCGAGCGCGTGTTCGGTCATGACCATGATGCCCAGGTCACCGTTCGCATCGAGACCCGTGGCGGTGCCGACCACGCCGGGGATGCGCATGAGTTCCACCGTGTGCCGATTCTGCACGTCGGCGGTGGCGCGCACTGCGGCGTTCGCCATGCTGAGCTCGGCGCCAGCCTTCATCGCGCCGGCGTCGGCGCCCGATGTGGGCGAGAGGGGATTGCCCTGGTCCCTGCTGCATCCAGCGAGGAGCAGAGCGGAGGCCGCGACGACGAGTGTCGCGACGAGGGCGGTCCTACGGGGGACGGAGAAGGTCATGTAGCCCTCCATGTAGAAGAAGCGGGGACCTCGTTCGCCAGGGGTGGCAAGACTCCCGAGCGTCCGCGGATACTGGCAGATGTCAGGACTCGGTCAACGAGAAATTGTGTTCGGCTCAGCCCGTCCCGCCCGCGAGTCGAGAGGATTCGGGCAACTTGCCCAGTCGCCACATGGCGACGATGCCGAACGCCGGGCCGGGAACGAGCAACGCGAACGCTGCCGGCCAGCCGGCGGCGTCGCGCAGCAGCGGCACCCACCACAGCGTGGCGACGGTGAGCGTGAACCCGAGCGCCAGCTGCAGCGTCAGCGCCGTACCCACGTACGCCGGGTCGGCGAGCTCGGTGACCATGGTGGAGAACTGGGCGGAGTCGGCCACCACACTGGCGCCCCAGACCAGCGCCACGGTGAGTACCACCCAGAGCGGCGCCAGGTTCGCGAGCGGGCCGATCACCAGCGCGCACGTCGCCGAGATGGCCATCGCGAGCGCAGCGCTGCGTGCGCGTCCATGGCGATCGCTGTAGTCGCCCGCCCACCACGATCCTGCGAAGCCCGCGGCGATCACTGCGAACGACCACACCGCGGGCGCCGAGGTTGCTGGCTTCCCATGCGAGGCGAACACATCGGCGAGGAACGCCGCGATCCACCCCCACATGGCGTAGAGCTCCCACATGTGACCGAAGTAGCCCACGCACGCGAGCCGCACACCGCGGTCGCGCAGCACGCGGCCGGTTTGCGCGGGGTCGAAGCGCGCGCGCGGGAACGGGAACGGTCCCTCGCGCACGAGCAGCAGGCCGACGACCGCGCCCGCGGCGGTGAGCCACGACGTGGCGAACACCACTTGGCGCCAATCGAGCGTCGCCAGGCCACGCACGAGATGCGGCGCCGCGGAGCCCAGGGTGAGCGCTCCCACCATGATGCCGAGCGCACGCCCGCGGTCGGCGCGGAACCAGGTCGCCATGAGCTTGAGGCCCGTGGGGTAGACGCCGGCCAGGAACACTCCGGTCAGGAAGCGCAGCGGCAGCCCGACCGAAGGCTCGTGCGCGAGGCCGAAGCTGGCGTTGGCGAGTGCCGCGGCCACGGCGGATACCACGAGCACGCGGCGGGCGGGGACGATGTCCAGCAGGTTCGTGATGGCGGCGAGCAGCGCTCCCGCCACGAACCCGAGCTGCACCGAGATGGTGAGCCACGCTGCACCCGCGGGCGACAGTGACCACTCCGTGCGGAGCGCGCCGACCACGGCCGTGCCCGAGAACCACGTGATCATCGCGAGCAGCGTGGTGATGGCGAGCCAGGTGAGCGCCCACCAGCGTGAGCGCGTGGGCGTCAGGCTCGGGTAGGGTTCATCGCCGGCTGGAAGGGCGCCAGGCGCGCGCGGCGAGCCGCTCACTTCGTCTCGAGTACGGCGCCCACGTGGAAGTCGGAGACCAGGACGCCGCCCAGGGCCGGCGCGGACCAGTACGACTGAACGACCAGCGAGAACCGGCCGTCGCCCGTGACCTGCCGGCGCAGCGTTCGCGGGTCGGCGGTGAACAACCGCTGGCCTTCGCTCCACTCGACACGGTGCGACTGGTCACTATCGAGCCGCACCGGTCCCCACCCCGCCGGCTCGAGCACCGACTTCGGGACCGGATCCTCCGCGATGACGATCGTCACGTTGAGCGTGGGACCGGGCGGCAGCCCGCCCGTGGGATACGCGAACCCACCCATGATCGTGAGGTCGGTGACACCGGAGAGTTTGCCTCGGTGATCGCGCCATGCTGCACAGTTGGCGAGATCGAACTCGTAGACCAGCGCGCGCACACCGACATTGAAGTACTCGGTCACGCCGACGGGTTCCGCGACCATCACCACCTGCCGCGACGTCAGGATACAGCCGTTCGAGAGCATGGCCGCGAACATCACGAGCACGAGCGGGATCCTGGATGCGGCGCTCCGCACGTCGCGTTCGGAGCGGGCGGCGATCCCGGCCACGATGGCGGCATTGAGCAGCATGAACAGCGCGAGCGGGGCCATGCGCACAGCGAGGCCCGCGGCCATCGGCCAGTCCCGCGGCAGCGGCGGCAGGATCGAGGCGGCCAGCATGGACCACGGTGCGGCCAGGATGGCCGCGAACATGGTTCCGGTGCCGGGGTGGCCGAGCAGCGTCTCGGCCAGCATCGCCAGCAGCGCGAGTCCGGCCACGAGGAGGTAGATGCGCGCGGCGCGCCGGCCCCAGCTCGTCATCACACCGGGCGTGGACGCGTCGCTCGCCGCGGGGAGCGAGGCTCGAGTGGACGCTGTCCCGTCGTGTGCGGACGCTGCCTCGTCAGGAGCGGACGCCGCCCCGTCTCGCGTCGACCGATCGAGAGGCTCGCTCAGGGTCTCGCGCTCCGGCTCAGTCGTGCAGCCCGCCGGGCACTTTGGCGGTGCCCTTGGCGATGCGGTCGTTCCACGACTCGAACGGCTTGCCGCGCGTGTCGTCCACCATCGTGATGCAGCCCGGCACCGGGCAGACGTGCGCGCACAGGTTGCAGCCTGTGCACTCGTCCCAGTCCGCCCACGTCACGTGCACGCCCGTCTCCTTGCGCTTTGCGATCGCGGCGTCGCGCGTCGGCGCCCGGTGTCCCGCGGGCAGCGGGTGCTCGCCGGTGTGGATGCAATGCACCGACGTGTCGCGGCACGCCACGTAGCACAAGTCGCAACCGATGCACTTCTCGGGGTCGATGCTCGCGGCGACCTTGTAGTTCAGGTCCAGGTCGCCCCATTCGCTGTAAGCGTCGAGCGCTTTACCACGCAGCTCGTTCACCGACTTCATGCCCTTGGAGTCGAGGAAACTCGAGAGCCCGTCGATCATGTCCTCGACGATGCGGAAGCCGTAGTGCATGGCGGCCGTGCACACCTGCACGCTGGTCGAGCCGAGCGCGATGAACTCGGCCGCGTCGCGCCACGTGGCGATGCCGCCGATCCCCGAGATGGGAACGGTGATGCGTGGGTCGCGGCCCAACGCCGCCACCATGTGGAGCGCGATCGGCTTCACTGCGGGTCCGCAGTAGCCGCCGTTCGTGGAGCGCCGCCCCACCACGGGCTCGGGCACCATCTTGTCCAGGTCCACGGCGGTGATGCTCTTGATGGTGTTGATGAGCGACAGGCCGTGCACGCCGGCTTCCACGGCTGCGACACCGGGCTCCAGGATGTCGCCGATATTCGGCGTCAGCTTGATCAACACGGGCACACTGGAATACTTCACCGCCCAGCCCGCCACGACTTTCAGCACTTCGGGCTCCTGCCCCACCGCCGAGCCCATGCCGCGCTCGCACATGCCGTGCGGGCAGCCGAAGTTCAGCTCGATGCCGTCCGCGCCGGCGTCGATCGTGCGCTTGATGATCTCCTTCCAGTCTGATTCGGACTCCACCATGAGCGAGACGATCACCGCGTGCTTCGGGAATCGGCGTTTGACCTCGCGCACTTCGCGCAGGTTCACCTCGAGCGGTCGATCGGTGATGAGCTCGATGTTGTTGAAGCCCACCATGCGCGTGCCGTTCACGTGCAGCGCCCCGAACCGACTGGACGTGTCCACGATCGGGTCGCCGAGCGTCTTCCACACGGCGCCACCCCAGCCGGCGTCAAATGCGCGCATGATCTGTTCGCCGGTGTTCGTGGGCGGCGCGCTCGCGAGCCAGAACGGGTTGGGGCTCTTGATGCCTGAGAACGAGATGGACAGGTCGGCCATGGGCAGTCACCTGCGTCGCGGGCGCATGCGGCCCGCCAGGGTCAGGGGCTCGCGGGCCCCATGTTGGCGTGTCGGCTGAGCATAGCCGCGCTCGGCGCGAGGCGCTACGCCGGAGGCGCGCTCGGCGCCGGCGTTCCGCGGTCCGCACCCTCCAGGTCGAGCGCGGCCGACTCGCCCCGCGCCAGCAGTTGCTTCGCGGCATCGATGGCCTCGCGCGTGCCGGCGAGCGCCAGCACGTCGCCGGCCTTCAACACCTCGTGCCCATCGGGTACCAGCACGACGTCGGTCCCGCGCGAGATGGCGATGACCGTGGCACCAGTGCGGCCGCGCAGGCCGATCTCGGAGAGTTCGCGGCCGGCGAATTGCGAGCGCGCGTCGATCCGCACCGGCACCGGGTCGCCGAGGCCGGGCAGGAGCTGGTAGGCGCGCTGGAGCGAGATCTCCGCTTCGCGCGGGCCCTCCGGCCGCGGTTGGTTGCCGATCGCGGACACGATCGCTTCGGCCGCCGCGCGCACGTGGCCTTGCAGGTCCGCCGCGCTCCGCCACACGATGAACCCGAGCACCAACAGGCTCGTGAGCAACACGCCCACGCCCGCGAACGCGGGCAGGAAGGGTTGCGTGATCGCCACGAGCGGAGCGCCCACGACCAGCACCGTCGTCAACTGGATCGCCACGATGAGCGCGCGCCTCGGCGCGGCCGCGAGGTCCAGCTTCCCGGGCTCCGGCTCGGGGAACGCGCGGTACGAAAGTGCCTGCCCCAGCATCCGCCCGTTGTGGACGATGCCGATGAGAAACGGGCTCGACAGCAGCACGGCGCCACCCACCACGACCGCACGCGCTCGCTCGGGCGTCATGCCGGTGCGCTCCGCGAGCAAGGCTCCGAGCGAGGTGGTGGAGAGCGAGACGCCGATGCCGAGCGTCACGATCACACACGCGTCCAGCGCCAGCGCGCGCACGGCGCGCTGCAGCCGGAGCTTGTTCGCGGAGGTTTCGGGACCCGTGCGCGCACTCTCGATCCACGTGCCGTAGAGCACGGCGAACGTCTGGAGCGGGCGCGGCAGGTGCCGGTCGATCCACTCGGCGGCCGGGCTCGCGAAGCGGATGAAGATGGGTGTCGTGAGCGTGGTGAGCGCCGAGACCGCGATGACGATCGGGTAGTGCTCGGGCGGCGTCGCGCCCGAGGCGAGCCCTGCGGCCGCGATGATGAACGCGAACTCGCCGATCTGCGCCATGGTCATGCCCGACTGGACCGCGGTGCGAGCGCCAGCGCCCGTCAAGAACGCCGCCACCGAGACGGCGCCGATCTTCCCGAACACCACGAGCAGCGTGAAGCCGGCGATCGCCCCCCAGTGCCTCGCCAAGACGCCCGGGTCGATCATCATGCCGACGGAGACGAAGAACACCGCCGCGAACATGTCGCGCACCGGTTCGACCAACCGCTCGACCCGCTTCTCCTCGCCGGATTCGGCGACGAGCGAGCCGGCGAGGAAGGCGCCGAGCGCCACGGAGTAACCGATCGCCTGCACGAGTAGCGCGGTGGAGAAACAGATACCGATGCTCACGACCAGCGTGATCTCCGGACGCCGCAGGCGCACGACGAAGCGCATGAGCCGCGGGATGATGAGCATTCCCACCGCGAGGATCCCCGCCAGCACCGCGACCAGGCGAATGATGGTCATTCCGAGCGCCGCCGCCGCGGTCGTGGACTGCGATGCGGCGGGCGTCAGGAGTGCCAGCAGCACGATCGCGATCAGGTCCTCGATGATGAGGATGCCGAACACCAGGTCCATGAACCGGCCGCGTGTACGCTGGTCGGCCGTGGCCTTGAGGATGATGGTGGTGCTGGAGATGGCGATCGCAGCGCCCGCATAGAGGCTGCCGAGCACCGACCAGCCGAGCAGGCGACCCGTCTCGTAGCCCAGCCACAGCATGAAGCTGCTCTCGAGCACGGCCACGAACACCACGGGCCAGCCGCACGCCACGAGTCGACGCAGGTTGAACTCGAGCCCGAGCGAGAACATGAGCAGGATGACGCCCAGCTCAGACAGCGTGCGCACCGTCGCCTGGTCGGCGACCAGCGGGATGGGCAGGTGCGGTCCGATGATGAGTCCGGCCAGCATGTAGCCGAACACCACGGGCTGGCGCAGTCGCTGGAACACCACAGTGGTGATCGCGGCGACGCCCAGCACGAGCGCCAGGT
>JAHFBX010000124.1 GCA_023249815.1 Candidatus Eiseniibacteriota bacterium | reverse complement strand
TCGCGCGCGGGTCCGGGTGCGGGTCGAGGCGGGCTGGTGCGAGAGGGGGGATTCGAACCCCCACGAGTCGCCTCACCGGATCCTAAATCCGGCGCGTCTGCCAGTTTCGCCACTCTCGCACGCCGGTGTCATGGCGCGGGTCGCGGCGCCCTGGCCCGTGGCGCGCCGGTGCTGCTGGAATCTGCCACCGGGTGGCCCGACCGGGCTCCACGACGCTGCGAAAGCGGGCGGGAGTATAGCACAGGGCCCCGCTCGCTCCGGGAGCGCCGGGGCCCCGTGAAGAGCCGCTACAACGCGATCCGCACCGAGGCCACGATGCGGTCGTCCGAGGAGCGTGGCAGGTCTCCGTGCGCGAGGTTCCGGTGCAGTATGCCCGCATCGAGCACGAGGTCGCCGGACACCCACGTGAAGCCCACCGAGATCAATCCGGCCTTCTCCTCGACCGCGCCGGGGTTCTTCTCCTGCCCGACGCCGAAGCGGGCGCCCCAGGGGAGCTCCGGGTCCTTCCAGTCGAAGCCCACGCTCCAGCTCGCGCCGGTCGTGGTGCCGATATTCAAACCCTTCCAGTCGGCCCCGCTGCGCACGGAGAGACCGGCCACGAAGCGCGTCGCCGGCGCGATGGTGACCCGCCCCGAGACGCCGCCCGACCACTCGGCGTCACGCGTCGCCGTGAAGTCGTACGTCGTGTCGCCGAGCGCCAGGCGCTCGTCGGCCGTGCCGGTCATGGTGAGCTCGGAGCCATAACGAAGCGCGGCGCCGAACCAGCTACCCCACGGTCGGTCGATATCCTTCTCCCACGCCACGCCGCCGCTCACTCCGTACCCGTCGCCACTCATGTCGATGAGCCGGTCGCCGGCCGACGGGTCGCCGGACTGTTCGTGCGTCTCGTAGGCGTCGTCGCGTCGCACGTACTCCCCGGCGAACCCGACGCGCACGCCGCCTGCAGCGTGCGACACCGACCCGCCGGCGCGGATCTCTCGCTGCGACGTGAGCAGGCGCTGGAACGCCGGCGTCGCGAGCGGGCCGGCCGAGTACGAGAACTCCTCCAGGCGCAGCACGGGCTGCCACGCGTAGAGCGTGACCCCCCACTCTCGGAATGCCATCGCGTAGCGGGCACCGGCCGCGTCGGGGTAGCCCGTCACCTGTTCGAAATCGCGGTTCTGCGACGAGATGTCCTGCCGGCTCACGCGTTGGAACAGCGGCGACAGCTCGAGGCCCTTGGGGAGCGTCGTCGCCGGATTCTCGAACCCGGTCGTGCCCAGCCAGCGGTCCGCGAGCGCAAGCCCGGCCGAAGCGGCGTTCGCCGGGGTCACGAAGTCGCCAGGCAGCGGGAATGCAAAGTCAGGATTGACGAGCACTGCGGGGGCGGCGGCGCGGGCGCTCGGGCAGGCCAGTACAAGCATGGCCATGCCCCACGCGAGGGCGTGGGATGGATGGAGGCGTCTGGCGAGCATTCAGGCTCCGTACTTGTCGAGACGCCCGGCGTGCGCAAGCAATACCGCGATAAGGTCCTTGCTCGCAAGGTCCCCCAGCGAGCCCGCGCGGCAGGCCTTCTCGTGGAATCGGGGCTGTCCATCCCGGAAGCACAGGTCCGAGCGAACCAGCATGGGTACCGGGTGCCAGGAATGGCCCTTCATGGAGACCGGCGTCGAGTGGTCGCCGGTGATGCACAGCACGTCGGGGCGGAGCGCCATGAGCCCGGGGAGCGCCGCGTCCACGGACTCGATCACCGCGACCTTGGCGGCGAAGTCACCGTCCTCGCCTGCCATGTCGGTGCCCTTGATGTGGACGAACAGGTAGTCGTGCGCCTGCCACTCGCGCTCGACCACGGCGAACGCCTCGGCCGCGCCTTCGCCCGTGGGCACGTGCAGGCTCATGCCGGCCAGACTCGCCACGCCGCGATACATCGGGTAGGCCGCGATGGCGGCGGCCCGAAGCTTGAAGCGCTCGCGATACCCCGCAAAGCGCGGCCGCTCCGACAGCCCGCGCAGAAGCAGGCCATTCGCGGGTGACTCCGCCTTCAACACTTCCGTAGCCCGGCGGACGAACGCATTCACGATGCGCGCGGTTTTCTCATCGGACGCCGAGCCGCTCTCGAGCGCATGCGCGTCGGGCACGCGCAAACCATCCTTGTGCGGATCGGCGTCGCTCACGGCGCCACCCAACGCGGGGCCCCGCAGCACGACCACGAAGCGGTGCCCCTTCCCCGCCTGGAGCATCAAGCGCACGTCCTCGACCCCGCCCAACTCCGCGGCGAGCTTCGCGACCAGCCGTGCGCAGGTCTCGCTCGGGATGCGGCCGGCGCGCCGGTCGGTAACGACACCGTGGCGATCAAGCGTGCAGAAGTTCGCGCGCGCGGCGACATCGCCCGGCTTCAAGTCGATGCCCGCGCCGAGCGCCTCGAGCACGCCGCGTCCGACCAGATGCGTGAGCGGGTCATAGCCGAACAGCCCCAGATGGCCAGGACCGCTGCCGGGCGTGATACCGGGAGCGACAGGCGTCAGCCGTCCGAGCGCGCTCGTGCGAGCGAGCGCATCCAGATTCGGCGTCTTCGCCGCCTCGAGCGGCGTGCGGTCGCCGTTCCCAGCATGTGGCAGGTCCCCGAGACCGTCCAGCACGAGCAGGACGATCTTCGAAGCGTGTTCGAGAGTCAGGGATTCGAGGAGCATGTTCGCGGCCTCGTTTTTCTCATGCAGGTTCGCTGAGGATCGGGTGCTGGTCTGGGCGCGCGGAAGCGTGCGCTCAGTGTCCCGGGATGGTGCCCCAGGCGGTCCACCAGCGGAGTATGCGTGGAGCGAAACGCCCCGCACGAACGGCAGGGTCCGCGGCGACGGCCTGCGCAACCTCGGCGCTGTCACCTCGCATGACGAGCACATCGCGCAGGTCGCCCGTGCCCTCGATCGCGCCCGAGAAGACGAGCTGTCCGCCCGCCCGGAGTTTCTCGGCGTGCGCCCGATGCGCGGCGAGGAGTTTGTTCGAGGCGGGCGTTGGCCTGTCGTCATAGCGCGCGCCGCGCTCGAGCATCACCCAGCCGAAGCTCACCATGGAGTCCGGCAGGCCCTGCCCGAGCCGCTTCTGCTCCTGGGCTCGGTGCCGGTACTCGTCGCCGAGGCCCGCGGGCGCCACCCACGGGAAGCGCCGGCACTCGAGACGGCCCGACGCGATCGCCGGGTCGCCCGCGAGCAATGAGTCGATCGGGTCGTCGCCCGGGCGGAACACGAAGATGCCGCGCATCTCGCCGCCGCGCATGAACGGGCCGGCCGCGACGAGCGCGCCGTGCTCCGCCATGCGCCCGATGTTCGCCATGTGGCCGGCCTGGATGCTGTCGGTGTGCGGTGTGCGCTCGGCCGTCCACCCCGGGCCGCGTACGAGCAGGCCGAGCCGGTAGCGGACCGGCGCGGAGCGGGCCGGTTCGGTGGCGGTGGCGGCGGCGGCACCCAGCGCCAGTCCCAGGCAGAGCAGGGCGGCATGCCAGGTGGAGCGGAGCATGGCGGGCGACTCTAGGCACAATGCCCGAAGGCGTCCACCGCGGGACCCAGTGGAATCGACTGGCGATCGAGGCAACGCTCGGAGTTCATGGACCGGCACCGCCTATCGCGAGAGGAACGTCACCCCATCCACGAGCCCGCATCGGAAGCGCTCGCAGGCGGCGCGGGCGACCGGCACGTCCTCCGGTCGGATTGCGAAGAAGTCAACGCTCACCTGGGATACCGCCACGCGGCGCCTCCAGCGATGCGCGAGCCACTCGAGCCCCGCGCGCGCACGCGACTCGGGCGCACGAGTGTGCTCCGAGAACTGCAGCGCACCGAGCGGAGTCCAAGTCGCCGGCAGGCTCCCAAACCAGGGAGCGTAGATCATGGCCACCACGACGCCCTCGCGCCGGCAGAGCGAGTCCGCCCACGCGATCTGGCGATGTGCTCGCCGCGCCGCGAGAGCCTCGGGATTCGCCAATCCCCAAAGGTCGACGACCTCGCGCGTGTTGCCAAATGCCACCAGGCCCAGGTCGTTGACGGCGGCGGGGGCAGGGAGAACCTGCTGCGCGAAGCGGCGCATCTGGAACTGCTGACGATAGATCTCGTGCGTCGCGGCAGGCGTCATGAGCAGCACATACGCGGACTTGGCGGCGGCCACGAGCAGCATGCCCGCGACCACGATCGGTGCGAGGCGCGCTCCGCCGTCGAACCATCGCCGCAGCGTGGTGGAGTAGACGAGCGCCGTGCTCGAGACGGCCGCCGCCAGTGCGTAGAGCTCGTAGCGGTGGAACATGCCGAAGCCCCCGACGGCCAGGTGCAGGCCCGGCACGGCGGCCATTGCAATCGCGAACGCGCGCGCGCGAGCCGTCGTTGCCCGCGCCGCTCCCGCTGCGAGCACCGCCACGAGTAACGCGAACCAGGGGCCGCTCCAAGAGTGGAACAGGTTGTCGCGGAGCCGCATCAGCCACGTGGCCATCGGCGAAAGTCCCTCGCCCAGCATCATCTGCTTGGCGAGGACGCTGCACGGAAGCGGAGGCAGCCCGGAGCCCACGAGGAATGCGGAGAACGCACCGAGGAGCGCCAGCACCAGGCCGAGCGTCAACCCCGCGGCTCGGCGGTGCCCCATCGCACCCAGGAACACAAGCCCTGGCAGAGTGACCGCGAGGTTTTCGTAGCGCACGAGCGGGCCCAACACGAGTAGGCCCCACAGCCGGGCACATGGCAGAGCACCCCGTGCGACGTCGTGGAGCTCCAGCACCGTGAGCAGCGTGAGCCACACTTGAAGCGAGTGTTCGAGGCCTGTGAACAAGAGTCCCACCGTATTGAAGAGCAACAGCAGGCCCCCGCCGAGTCCCGCCAAGAGCCACGCACGACGGGCGCCGTCGGGACGGCCGAGGCTTCGTTCGAGCATGCGCGCGATGGCGATGGCCGCGCCGAGGGCGGCAGCGAGATTCAGCACCAGTGGCACCCACGCTTGCGCGCCGGTGCCGGCGAGCGGTACGAGTAGCTCGGGCCAAAGGATGCTCGAGGACGGCGAACTTGGCTCGCTCGCGTTGATGCCATAGTGCCCGTGCTGCAGTCGTTGGGCGAGGCTCAAGTGGATGTAGGCGTCGTCGAGCGAATACAGGAAGCTTCCATCGTTCAGGATCCGTATCGCCCAGAACTCGGTGCCCGCGACCAGGAGCAACGCCGCCACCAGCATTCCAGCCACGGACACTCGCCAACCTTGCGCAGTGCGTTCGATCATCGCCACCATCACTCCCAAGGCCCCGGACGTTACCATGGGTCCCCAGGGCGGCGCGCAGCAACCGCGATGCACGAGCGAGCGCCGCGCTTGTCTGACCACAGCGCCCCGCCTATCCTGCCTCGCGCTTCGCGGTCCCTCCTCATCCCCCATGTCAGCTTCCGGAGGCTTCCACTCCATGGCGATCCAGAAAGTCGGCGTGATCGGCTGCGGCCTGATGGGCAGCGGCATCGCGCAAGTCAGCGCGCAGGCCGGGTTCCCCACGCTCGTGCGCGAAGTGAGCCCGAACGCGCTCGAGAAGGGCCTCGGCTCCATCTACAAGTTCCTCCAGGCCGGCGTGGACAAGGGCAAGGTGCCGCCCTACGAGCTCGACAAGGTGAAGAAGAACCTGACCGGCACGGTGAAGCTCGAGGACCTCGCCGACTGCGACCTGATCGTGGAGGCCGCGCCCGAGAACCTGCCGCTCAAGAAGGAGCTGTTCGGTGCGCTCGAGGCGATCGTCAAGCCGGGCGCGATCTTCGCTTCGAACACCTCGAGCCTGTCCATCACCGAGATGAGCAACTTCTGCAAGCGTCCCGAACGCTTCCTCGGGCTCCACTTCTTCAATCCCGTGCCGCTCATGAAGCTGGTGGAGGTGGTGAAGACCGTGCGCAGCGACGCCGCGGCCGTCGCCGACGCGAATGCGTGGTGCTTGGCGATCGGCAAGACGGTGGTGAACTGCGGCGATTCCACGGGCTTCGTCGTGAACCGGCTGCTCGTGCCCTACATGCTCGACGCCATCCGCGTCTACGAGCAGGGCCTCGCGAGTCGCGACGACATCGACAACGCCATGAAACTTGGCTGCGGCTACCCGATGGGACCGTTGTTCCTCACGGACTACGTCGGGCTCGACACCACGTACTACATCAGCGAGATCATGTTCGACGAGTTCAAGGAGCCGCGCTTCGCGGCGCCGCCGCTCTTGAAGCGCATGGTGCTCGCCGGCATGCACGGGCGAAAGACCGGGCGCGGCTTCTATGACTGGAGCGCGAACCCTCCCAAGTGAACGGTTCGATTCCCGGCGCTCGCTCGCTCGCCGACTTCTTCACATCGGTGTCGCCTCGGCTGTTCGCGGAGCTCGAACAGTGCGGCGCGCTTGCGGGCGCCGAGCGCGCGGCGGCCGAGCGCGAGTGGCAGGCGGTGGCGCTCCACGCCTGCGTGCGGGGTGTCGTCGCGGACGGACCGCCAGCCGAGGACGCGGCCGACCTCGTGGACGCGTTTCATGACGAGGTGCTGGCCGGGTTGGCACCGGAGCACGAACAGACGGCGTGGCGCGCACGCCTCGCCGAGCGCTACGCGGAGTACGACGGACTGGCGCGCACGCTCGGCCAGAAGGGCGCGGCACTCGTGCCAGCCGCGATCGCCCGGGCCTGCGCGCGACACGTGGGTGCAGAGGACGCTCGCGGCCTCGCCGAGGCCATGGCCCCGCTGCTCGAAGCGCTCGCGGACGGCGCCGCGGCGTCCATCGCGAAACCCGACACGACGCGCCTGCCTCCGCTCGAAGGGCTGCGGCGCGTCACCGCAAGGCTCGACGCGGCGGGCATCGCGTGGGCGGTCGGCGCCAGCGGGCTGCTCGCCTCGCTCGGGCTCGTGGACCAGGTGAACGACTGGGACGTGCAGGTGGAGACGGGCCCCGACTCTCTCCGCGGGATGTACGCGGACCTCCCGCACGTCTTCCATGGCCACGGCGGCTGCCACGCGGACTGGAAGCTGGCGTTCGAGGCCGAGTGCACGGAGCTGATCCCGCGCTTCGCGTTCTTCGTGCCCGGCGGCGTCGTGCGTGTGCGCATGCACGTGTGCGGCACGTGGCGCGGGCTCCCCATGGCGAGCCCGGAGGGCTGGGCGTGCGCGTACGGCATCATGGGCCTGCTCGACGAGCCAGCGCTCCGCGCCCGGCGCATGGAGCGATCGGAGCGTTTGTTCGCGTGGCTCTCTGAGCATGGCGCGGACGCCGCCCGCGTCGAGGAACTGCTGCGCGAACCGCTGCCGGATTCACTCGCGAAGCGCCTCGCGACGCTGCCTCGCAAGTGAAGGTCTAGGAGTCGACCAGCGCGCGCATCGCCGTGGCATCGAGGCCGTACTGCAGCATGCCGTCGTCCGATCGCTTGGCTCCGTGCGCCTCGTAGAACGCGCGTGCAGGGTTCCACTCGAGCACGTGCCAGTCCACGCGATGACAGCCGCGCTCGAGCGCGTCCGCCACGAACGCCCGAAGCAACCCGTGGCCGGCGCCCGTGCCGCGCGCCGAGTCCTCCACGAACAGGTCCTCGAGCCACATGCGCGGGTTCGTGCGGAACGACGAGTACGTGAAGTGGTAGAGCGTGTAGCCGACGAGGCGGCCGTCCGCGCGTTCGGCGACGTGACTCCACAGCACCGGCCGCTCGCCGAACAGCATGCCGTGGAGGCGCTCGCGCGTTCCGGTGAGGATATCGGTCATGTGCTCGTACACGGCCAGACCGTGCACCATCTCCCACACACGGGGCAGATCCGCCTCGCGCGTGCGCCGGATGGTCACGCGCGCGGTCGTGTCGCGTTGGCGAGCGGTCATGCGATGCCTTCGCTTTCGCTCATTCGCCGATCACCTTGATGAGCACACGCTTCGCGTGGCGGCCGTCGAACTCGCCGTAGAAGACCTGCTCCCACGGCCCGAAGTCGAGCT
>JAHFBX010000377.1 GCA_023249815.1 Candidatus Eiseniibacteriota bacterium | reverse complement strand
TGGCGCTGATCGGGCCCCAGTTGGTCTCGCCAAACACGCGAAGACCCACGAGCATGAGCGGCAGCGACAACAGAATCGCCACGAGCGTCATCCACACCGGCATGCCGAGCGTGTACTGCACCCAGATCACGGCAAGCGAGCACACGACGGAGCCGCCCAGCACCCATTTCATCGGGAACTCGCCGCCGTCGATCTCGGCGCCGGACAGGTTCTTGAACGTCTTCACCAACAGGTGCCACTTGAGAAACAGTGCGGTCAGCCCACCCGCGACGAGCATGCCCGTGGCCGGCCACATCACCCAGAGCAGCACCTGCTTGCGCACCAGGCCCTCGATGACGCCATTCTGCAGCAATAGCGGTGGCGCGATCACCCACGAGATGAAGGCGCCCGCGAGCATGCTCGCATTGACGCGAAGCCCCACGAGCATGCCGGCGCCGAGCGAGAGCAGGCTCCATGAGATGCCCATGTTCATCTTCTCGCCCACGGCGCCGAACGGCAGGATCTCGGGGATGCGATACCAGGCCTCGCGCAACTGGCGCGCGTCGCGGTGCGCGAACCGTGGCCGCGCTCGTCCAGCACGAGGATGGTCTCGCCCGCGGCGATGCCGTCGGGGTAGGGGAGCTTCTCCTCGATCACGAAGTGACGACGCATCGGCACCGACAGCAACACGCCGAGGAGACCGGCGGAGGAAAGCCACAGGAACGTCTGGAGCGGCGTCAGCTCGAACGTGAAGCCGAGCGAGGGATCGAGCCGCAGCATGTCGAACGCGGCCATGATGACGCACAGGAACGAAGTCTGGCCCGCCGCCGTGCCGGCCGACTGGATGATGTTGTTCTCCCAGCGGCTGAAGTTGCGGAACAACAGCCCGAGCGAGAGGAAGCCCAGGAACGCGGCGACGACCGAGATGTTCGGACCGAAGCCCAGCTTGAGCACGATGTAGGGATAAGACGCACCGATGACCGCCGCGATCACCAGCGACGCCACCACCGCGCGCACGGTGAACTCACGGCGCGGGCCGGAGGTGGCGGTGCCGGGTGGCGGGTTGGACGGCGCGGCGGGCTCGACAGGCGGCACGGGCATGAGCGCGGAGGCTAGCAACTCCGGGTGGTCCCCGGCCACCACGAACTGAAAGCGGACGCCGTGGAGCCTCATTCACGCGGCGGCGGCATGCCCATGCCCTCGCCGGGACTAGCCGGCGCACTTCCGCGGCCACCACGGCTCCGGCGCGGTCACGACACTGCCGCTCGTTCGAGCCTGGGAACTACTTCTTCTCGAGCTTCACGACCAGGACGCTGCACGGCGCGTGGCCGACCAGGTGACTGGCCACGCTGCCGAGCAAGAGCTTGTCGAGCCCGGTGCGACCGTGCGAGCCGACGACGAGCAGGTCGGCACCCAGGTTGCGGACCTCGTCCACGAGGGCCTCCCGCGGGTCGCCTCGCGCCACGCGCGGCTCCACCGACAAGCCGGCCTCGTGCAGTTCGCGCGCGACGCGCGCGGTCAGTTCCTGCGCCTGCTCGAGCGCGTCCTGCTCGGCGGCCCGCATCCAGGACATGACTCCGGCGTCCACCAGCGTATGGCCCACCACTTGGGGTCGGGCAACCGAGAGCACGACGAATCGCGTGTCCGGTGACCACGGCATGGACTTCACGAACTCGAGCGCTGCCTTCGCGTGGGCCGAACCGTCCACGCCGATCAGGATCTTCATGACGAACCTCCATTCACGGGCACGACTTGAGGTCGCGCGACCTGCCTGCCGATGGACAACTCACGATGCTCCCTGCGTGTGTCATCCGATCGCGTCGCGCGACGCGATCGCGCAGCCGCGAACGGCCCCGCGCGTCACGGAGGTTCGGCGGCACGAGGTGGCTCCAGCTCGGCCGCGAGCACGCGATCGGCGGTCGGGTCGGTGGGCAGGAGCCGCCACGCTGCCCGATCCGCCCGATGGCGTGGTGCGATACGCGACCGTGGAGCCCTCGCTCGCGGGCTCGTTCGCGGCGGCAGGAAGTGCGAGCGCCAACGCCAGGCCGAGCGCCACGAGTCCCGCTATCGCCTGCCGCGCGTGGTCGGGTATCGCCCGGCCACTTGTGCGCACCGGTTACCCGAACCACTTGAACGCCGCGTCGCGCGCCCGCTTGAGCCCTACATCCCGTCCCTCTGGCGGGAACGCGATCTCGAGGATGATCCAACCCGAGTAGCCGGTCTGGCGGAGGCTTTCGGCCACGCGCTCCCAATCGATCACGCCGTCGCCCGGCGGCAGGTGATCGTCGTGCGTTCCGCGATTGTCGGACGCATGCACGTGCGCGATGCGTGACCCGGCGAGCTGGATGAACGCGTCCCAGTTCCCTCCGAGCCAGAGGTGCGAGGTGTCGAGGCAGACACCCACGGCCGGGTCGAGCCGCCCGAGGAGCCAGCCGAACTCGTCGGCGTGGCCGCCGATCAAGTGGGGGAGCGGGCTCTCGATGACGAGCCGCAGATCCAGCCGGCTGACGACATCGGCCAACACCTTGAGCGCGTCCGCGCACGCGTCGAGACGCCCTACGACCTGGCCGGCGTGGCGTGGCACGTCGGTCGGATGCACCACGACGACGTGACCTCCGAGCTCCTTG
>JAHFBX010000376.1 GCA_023249815.1 Candidatus Eiseniibacteriota bacterium | reverse complement strand
CGAGACCGGGATCGGCAGGTCCACGCGCACGTGGCCGTCGCGTGTGCGGGCGTCGAGCAGTGCCGCCAGGTCGTGCGGGATGCGGAGTTCCACCTTGCCGTCCGAGCTCTCCAGCGACCACGCGCTCATCACGCGCGAACCCGGGAGTGCCGTGGCCTCCACGCGGCCGTCGCGGCTCGTGACGTCGAGCGCGTCGAATCGCCCGCCGGCGATGACGTGGCCGTCGCCCGTCTTGATCGTGAGCTTGCCGTTCAGCTCGGCGAGCGTGATGCGACCGTCGCCCGTGAGCACCTCGATGTCGCCCTTGAGGCCGCTCGCGCGCACCGCGCCGTCGCCGCTCTCTAACTCGAAGCGACCGGAGAGCGGCTCGCAGTCGAGCGCGCCATCCGACGAGTGAAACGTGAGCGTGAGCTCGCGGGGAACGCTGACGTCCACGGTGAAGTGCTCTTCGACGACGCCGATCACGGCGAGGCCCTTCGGGTCACGCGCGTTGATCCACATCTCGTCGCCCTTGCGCTCGAACACCACCGTGGGCGTGTGCGAGCCGAATACCACGCCGCGACGCTTGAGCTCGTACTCCACCCGGCTCGAGACCCGTCCCGAGGGGCCAGCGTGCACGCGAACGTACGCGTCATCCACACGGATGTGGACCACCGGCCGTGCGCTCACTTCCCAGTCCTGCGTCCACACCTTCGGTTCCGCGAGCACGGGTGAGGCCGAAGCCATCAGCGAAAGCGAGGCCAGGACCACGAGCTGGAGCGAGTTCATGACGACGTGCGGGAGCGAGTTCATGACGACGAGCGGGAGCGAGTTCATGACGACTTGCGGAAGCGAGTTCATGACGACGTGCGCGAGCGTGCGGCTCGCGAGCGGGGACGAACGCATGAAGAGCTCCTCGGTCAGGGGAAGGCCAGCGCTGGATCGGACATCGCGAGCTACGGCGCAGCGGCAGGCCGGGTTGCAGTTTCAGGGCCGGGCGCCGAAGCGTCCGCCGAAGAAGTCGCCCGGGTTCCAGCGCGGCGCCTCCGGGGAGTTCGCCGCCAACCACGTGGCCCAGAACGCCATGGACGTGAAGCGCGCCCCGCTCGGCCAGTCGAACGGCTGCTTCATGTCGTCGTTGGGCGAGTGGTAGTGGCCCGTGCGCCAGTGCCCCAGCTCGTCCTTGCCCTCCGCCGATCCGTCGTTGCCCGACACCGGGAACACGGCGGGAATGCCCTGCTTGATGAACGAGAACTGGTCGCTGCGCACGAACACCACCTCGGCGGGCATGGGGTCCGGGATCAACTCGAGCCCGGCCGCGGCCGCGGCCTTCTCCATCACCGCGCCGAACGAACTGTGCTGCGCGCCCACCGCCACCACCTTCGTGAGTGGTCGGAGCAACAGCACCATGTCGAGGTTCACGTCGCCGACCACCTCCATCGAATCGGGCGCGGTGTGACGCGCGAAGTAGTCGGAGCCCTGGAGCCCCTTCTCCTCGCCGGTCACGGACAGGAATACGATCGATCGCCGGGGGCGCTGCTTGAGCGACGCGAACGCGCGTGCCACCTCGAGCATCATGGACGTGCCGGAGGCGTTGTCATAGGCGCCGTTGTTCACGGAATCGCCGTTCACGGGTGTGCTGATCCCGAGATGGTCGAGGTGAGCCGAGACCACGATGCACTCCCCGGCGAGCTTGGGATCGGAGCCGCGCAGCAGCCCAACCACGTTAGGGCTGGTCGTGCGCGCGTGCTGCGTCACGCGCACCGCCTTCACCGTCCACGCCAGTGGCAACGGCGCGACACGGCTCGACTCGGCATCGGCCACGGCCTGCTCGTACGTGCGCCCGGAGCCCTCGAACATGCGGCGCTCCGCGTCGGGCGAGAGCTGCCCGGACAGCTCGATACCCGCCTGGGTGTTGCTCGGCGCGCCGGATGCGTCCGTCCACCGGAAGCCCGGCAGCTTGTTCTGCCGCATGTTGCGCTCCCACGGGGCGCGCGATTCGTCGTCGGGTTTGGTGATCTGCAGCACGCCGATGGCGCCACGGGCGGCTGCGAGCTGATCCTTCACCTGGCCGTTCGAGTAATACGCGCGCTCGTTCACCGGGAATCGCGGCGGCGCGCCGCGGAACTCCACGAGCACCTTGCCGCGCACATTCAATCCCGCGAAGTCGTCGTGACCCAACTCGGGCGCCGACACGCCGTAGCCCACGAACTCGAGCGGCGCCTCGGTCGTCCATTTCGTGCGCAGGTAATCGGGCGACAGCAACACGTCCCGACCCACTTCGAGGGGCAGTGACACGCCCTCGCGCCTGAGCTCGAACGCGCACGCGCCGGGATCGAGCGCGCCGCGCAGGAACGGGACGGGTTGCAGGTAGCCGCTCGTCCCGCCAGGCGACAGTCCGAGCGCGCGCATCTGCTCGGACACGTAGTCGGCGGCCATGTCGTAGCCGCGCGTGCCGGTGCCGCGGCCCTCCATCTTGTCGTCGGCGAGCACGCGCACGTGCGCTTCGAGTCGCGCGGGATCCACGCTGCGCCCGGCGACGAGGACCGGGGCGGGCAGTCCCGAGGCGGGCGCGGCCGCCTGCAGCGCGAGCGCCACCAGGGCGAGCAGCGAAGCGACCGCAAGGGAGAGG
>JAHFBX010000123.1 GCA_023249815.1 Candidatus Eiseniibacteriota bacterium | reverse complement strand
CGGCGATCGCGGCGCGGCGGTCCAGGACCACGTCGAGCCGGGCGGTGGGATCCCCCGCCACGATCTCGGCGGCGATCGTGGCCGGATCCTCGGACCGCGGGTTGTCGTTCGTGACCCAGGCGCGGTCGGCGCCTGTCGCAGCCACCGCCCCCATGAGCGGCCGCTTGCCGCGGTCACGGTCGCCGCCGCACCCGAACACGACCAGCACTCGTCCCGCGGCATGCTCACGGCACGCGGCGAGCGCGCGCTCGAGCGCGTCCGGCGTGTGCGCGTAGTCCACCGCCACGCCGAAATCCTGGCCGGCCTCCACGCGTTCGAGGCGCCCCGGCACGCCCGGTGCGTGCTCGAGCCCGCGCACGCAGAGGCTCGCGGGCACGTCGAGCGCGCGCGCGGCGGTGAAGGCACCCGCGGCGTTCCACGCGTTGAAGCGACCCAGTAGTGGCAGCTCGAGCGCGTGCTCGGCGCCACCAGCCGATTCTCGAAGGCGCAGCGCCAGACCGCTCGGCCGCGGTGAGACCTCGACCAGCGACACGCCGTCGTGCCCGCCCATGCTCGCGACCGATCCGAAGCGCGCGACGTGCATGCCGCTCTTCGCGGCGCCGGAGACCACGCTGGCCGCGTGCGGGTCGTCCGAGTTCACCACCGCGGTGCACGGTTTTTCGCGGCCGCCATTCCGTCCGTCGAACAACATGAGCTTCGCGTCGAGGTAGGCTTCCATGCTGCCGTGGTAGTCGAGGTGATCCTGCGTCAGGTTCGTGAACACGCAGGCGTCGCATGCCGTCCCCCACGTGCGGCGCTGGGCGAGCGCGTGGCTGCTCGCCTCGAACGCCACGCACTGGACGCCCTGGGCGCGCATGTCCGCGAGCAGCGACTGGAGCTCGGGCGCTTCGGGCGTTGTGAACGCCGAGGGCCGCTCCGTTCCGCTGATGCGCACGCCGGTGGTGCCGATGATGCCGGTGCTCCAGCCCGCGGCGGCGGCGATCGCCTCGAGCAGCCAGGTCGTGGTGGTCTTGCCGTTCGTCCCGGTCACGCCCACGACGCGAAGCGCTCGGGACGGATGGCCGTGGAACATGCCGGCCGCCTGGGCGAGCGCCAGCCGGGGCTCCGCGACCTCGACGAGCGTACACCCCGTGACCGCGAAGCCGCGCGGGCCAAACACCGCGGCGGCGCCCGCGGCTGCCGCGCTCGCCGCGAACCGGACGCCGTCCGCGCGCACGCCAGGCAGCGCGAAAAACGCGTCGCCCGGCTGTACCTGCCGGGAGTCCAGCACGAGGCGGCGAACGTCGAGGTCAGTGGAGCCGCGCACGGCGAGCGTCTCCACGCCGGCGAGGAGCTGGTGCAGCATCACGGGCGGCGCAGCCGTACGGCGAGCGGTTCGCTCGCGAGCGGGGCGGGCGTGAACGTCCGTGACGCGGAGCCCGCGTCCTCCGGCGTCCGGGGCGAGCACCACAGCCGGCAGGGACCGGCGAGCGGCAGTCGCGTGCCGGGTGCCGGCGATTGCCGGGTCACGAATCCGCTCCCGGAGATGCGCACGGGCACGGCGCGCTGCGTCAGCCGACGCATCGCTTCGCGCACGGGCAGTCCGACGAGATCGGGAAGCGCGCGGCCGACCGAGTCCTGCGGCGCGGCCAGGTACGCGAGCACGATCGAACCTCGTTCGACCGCCTGGCCGGCCGCTGGCACCTGCGACAGCACGCGCGGCCCCGTGCCCTCGAAACGCGCATGCAAGCCGTAGTCGGCGAGACGGCGCTCGGCGTGCCGCGGTGGCAGGAGCCGCAGATCGGGCGCGGTCACGGCGGGCACGCTCGGCGGACGCATCGCCACCGAGGCGTTCACGGGATCGAACCCGGGCCACGCCATGCGCTGCAGGTCCAGCAGCACCTCGCGGAACACCGGCGCCGCGACCTGGCCGCCGTAGTAGCGCGCCCCGCGCGGTTCGTCGATGACCACCACGCCCACCAGTCGCGGACGGTCGGCGGGCGCGATACCCGCGAACGAGGCCACGTACATGCCGCGGCCGTAGGTGCCGACCTTCGCGTCGTACTTCTGCGCTGTTCCCGTCTTCCCCGCGATGCGCAGGCCGGGCAGTCGCGCCGACGTGGCGGTGCCGCTGTCCACGACGGCGCACAACATGTCGAGCAGCGTGCCGCTCGTGCCGGCGCTGAACACGCGGTGCGACGGCTGCGGCGAGCCGCGCCGCAGCTCGCGTCCGTCCGCGTCCCTGATCGAACGCACCAGCATGGGCTCCATCAGCACGCCACCGTTCGCCACCGCGGCGTAGGCGAGCGCCAGCTGCAGCGGCGTCACCGTGATCTCGTGCCCGATCGCGATGGTCGGCGTGGACCGCGGCTGCCATGCCGAAACCGGGCGCAGCCGGCCCGCGGTCTCGCCCGGGAACTCCACCCCCGTCATGCCGCCGAAGCCGAGCGCCGAGGCGTAGCGGTGCAACCGTTCGGCGCCGAGCTTCAGCGCCAGCCGTCCCATGACGATGTTGCTCGACCTCTGCATGGCGCCGAAGAACGTGAGCGACGCGGCCTCGTGCGTGTCGTGGATGATGCAGCCCGGTACCAACTCGGCCTCGCCGCTCGCGGCCGCCTCGAACCGATCACTCGGGCTCGCGAGGTGTTCCTCGAGCACGGCGCCGCTCACCACGACCTTGAACGTGGAGCCCGGTTCGTACTGGTCGGTGAACGTCCAGTTGCGCGACTTGCCCGGCGGCAGGTGCGGCACGCACGCGGAGGCGAGGATCTCGCCCGTCCACGGGTCGAGGAACACCGCGAATCCGCGCTGCGCGCGGAGCGAGTCCACCGCTTCGGCGAGGTGGTGCTCGACGATGCTCTGGAGATCGCCGTCGAGCGTGAGTTCGACCGAGGCGCCGTCGCGCGCGGGACGGCCCTCGGCGCCCGGCAACTGCAGGCTCATCTGCGACGAGCCCGTCGGCACCATCGTCACCCAGCCAGTGCGCCCGCCGAGCAGGTTCTCGAACTGGTACTCGAGGCCGTCCACACCGACGTTGTCGCGATTCGTGCGACCGAGGATCTCGGACGCGGCGTCACCCAGGCGATAGAAGCGACGCGACTCGTCCTCCACCACCACGCCTTCGAGCTTCGCCTCGCGAATGCGCTCGCCTGCCTCGGGCGGAAGGTCGCGCGCGAGCCAGGTGTAGTTCTTGAGCGAGCGCAGGCGCTTCGCGAGCTTGACGGGCGAGTCGTGCGTCACCGGCGCGAGGACGCGCGCCACGCCCATCGGATCCGTGAGCTGCGGCGGGTAGACGGCGACCTGGCTCACGCCGAGGTCGTGCGCGAGCAGCTTGCCCTGCCGGTCCGTGATGACGCCCCGTCGCGGCAGGATCTTACGATGGTGTTGCTGATTCTCGCGGGCGCGCGCGGCGTAGTGGCCGTGCATCGCGGTCTGCAGCACCGCGACGCGCACCCACAGGCACGTGAGCCCCAGAAAAAGACCGGCCGCAGCCAGCAGCACCCGACTCTTGCGCATCTCCTTGTGGGCCAACTGTTCCCTCCATGGAACGGCGGTTCACGCAGACCGCCGGCCCCACTTGCGCGGTGCTGTGACGCGGCCGGTACGACAGCTCGCTCGCCGGATCGGCGATTCGGTCAGTTCACGTGGCGGCCCCGTGCCTTCGCTTCCGGCACGAGAGACTGGAGCGCGCGACCCGCGGCGCCGAGCAGCGCGGGTGAAGCGTTCGGGTCCGCCACGGCCCCGTCCTCCTCGAGGTAGTCCGCGGGCAGCCAAACGACTTGCGTGGCGTCCGCGGGTCGCACACCGGCGCTGAACGCGAGCGACCCCACCTCGGAGCGTCGCGTGTTCTGGTCGAGTTGTGCGCGGGTCCACTCGAGGTCGTTGCTGGCGCGCTGGAGCTGCTCGTTCGCACGGCCGGCGCGCACGGACAGGCTGGCAACGGCCGACTGCTGCCAGACTTCGAGCAGCAGGATGGCGAGCAGCATGAGGGCGCCCAACAGCCAGCCCGGCTGGAGCGCGCGGGCGTCGGTCATGCGCCATGAGGGGGCGGATCGCTTCCCTGCACGTCTCATCTCGGCTTCCTCCGGAAGGCCCTGAGGCGCGCGCTGCGCGCGCGCGGGTTCAACTCCTGTTCCTGCTCCGACGGGGTGACCACACGCTTGGTGAGTTCATGCCAGGGGCCCGGCGCGGGCTCGTCGGCCGCGGGGGGAAGTCGGCGCGAGCCCGCGCGCGGGACGCCGCGCAACGCCAGCTTCACTCGCCGGTCCTCGCCCGAGTGGTAGGACAGCGTCACCACCACGGCATCGTTGGCCATGACGTCCGGGAGCCACGCCAGGCCGGCTTCCAGGTCCGCCATCTCGTCGTTCACCCACACGCGCAGCGCCTGGAACACGGGCGCCACGGCACCCGGCCGCGTGTCGCGCAGCACGCGGCTCGCGATGCCCGCGAGCTGGCGCGTGCTCGTGAGCTCGCCGGCGCGTGTCGCGACCAGGATCGCGAGCGCCATCGCGCGGGCCGGACCCACGTCGCCGTGCGTGCGCAGCACGTTCGTCAGTTCATCCTCGTCCGCGTGCAGGAGCTTCTCGGCGAGCGGCTCGCCCTGGCTCGTGTCCATACGCAGGTCGAGCGGCCCCTCCTGCCGGTAACTCATGCCGCGTGCGGGGTCCCCGATCTGGCGCGAGGACAGTCCGTAATCGAATAGCGCTCCCGCGAGACGTTCGCCACCGTTGGCCGCGTGGTGCCCGGGCAGGTCGCGAAACGTCCCGTGCACGAGCGTCACCCGACCTCCGAAACGCGCCAGCCGCTGGCGAGCGAACGCGAGCGCCTCTGGGTCGCGATCACTCCCGAGCAGGCGCACGCCGGGGTCGGCGTGCAGCAGGGCCTCGGCGTGACCGGCATCACCGAGCGTGGCGTCCAGGAACAGTCCCGGCCGCGGGCCCAGGAAGGCGAGCGTCTCGCGCACGAGCACCGGCTCATGAAGCGCGCTCACGTTCTCGTCCGGCGTCACCGGGAGCCGCCTCCAGCAGCTCCGCCGCCGAAGGCCAGCAGGCGAGCTTGGCGTCGGAGCCCGTGAGCCGGAACAGGTCGCGGAGGTAGCGGGACAGGCCGCACAGCCCGACCGCGCCCGCATGCGCTTCGAACTGGACGAGCGCGTCCGCGAGTCGCGGCACCAGCCGGTAGTCGATGTGCAGGAGCTGCGAGCAGTCCACGACGAGGCGCGTCACGCCGCGCGCCGCGAGGTCGTCCAGTGCCCGCTCGATGCCGCGCGCGGCCGACAAGTCCACCCAGCCGCGCAGCGCGAGCAGCCCGACCCGGCCGGCGGGCCGCTCGTGCACTTCCAGCCGCGCGGCAGCGCCGTGGCGGCCGCGCGTGAACTGGAGGTTCATCGTCACGGACGTGCGATCCTCTGTCGATCCGGCCCGCGTCACCATCACTCGCCCCCCAGCACCTTCTCCGCCAAGGCATCGTAGTCCGCCGCTTCGGTGACGAGACCGCTCTGGAACCGTTGCGGCGCCCACAGTTCGATGCGTCCGACTTGGCCATGCAGCACGGCTTCCTTGCCGAGACCTGCATGGCCCATGAGTGACGGGGAGATCGTGATGCGTCCTTGCTTATCCACCGTCACCTTGCTTGCTCCGACCAGCGCGGTCCGCGCGAACGCCCGATGATCCTTGGGCCCCGTCGACAGTCGCTGGAGCAATTCCTCGAGGCGCTTCCAATCCTCTTGCGCGTACAGCCACACGCAGCCGTCGAGACCTCGCATCATCACGAACTTCTCGAGCGGCTTCTTCGTCCCCCCGACGCGCCGCATCGCGGCCGGCACCACGACGCGATTCTTGTCGTCGATCGCATACGTCTCGGTGCCGAGAAAGGTCGCCATCGCGTGAGCGCTCCACGGGGAACCACCGCTCCCCAAGACTTACCACGGTTCCCCACCGCTCCCCACAGCCGCGCAAGATAGGCCGTGCGCTTCACCGGAGTCAAAAGAAAAAACGGGCGGGTCCGATGTTTCCTGACTGCACGGGCGTGCAGTTGGCCCATCGCCGCTCAGTGAGCGGCGGCGAGTGAGTCGTACGCGGCCCAGTCGATGCGATAGAAGGAGTAGACCGCCGCATCGGGGCGGGCGATCCCAAGGTTCGGGACCTCGGCGTGACCCAGCGGAACGAGCGCGACAGCCCACGGGCTCCTGCGCTGCAGGTCCCACGCGATCGCGGCGCGATCCACGAGGAAGCCGGGCCGCGAAAAACGTGCGAACTCGAATCGTGACACGGCTTCCTCCTGCGGCCAGCGCTCGAGCACCGGCACCATCGCCGGCGTGACGAGCCCGGCCAGGTCCACGACGCGTCGTCGCGCGAAGTAGCCGAGCGCGCCGATGTCGGGAGCGGCGATCACCGCGTCCGCAGGCGCGTGGTCGTGGAACCAGCGACCCCAGGGAATGAGACTCGCCTGGAGCCCAGCGCTGAACGAATCCACCTGGGGGCGCACGACGCGCCGCCACACGACCACGTTCTGCGCCAGCACGACGCCGGCGAGCAGGAGGCCGATCACGACGACCCGCGCGTTCGAGCGAGCCCACCGGGCTGGCGCGTCCGTGGCGGGTGTCATCACCGGGCGAGGCGCGAGCGTGCGGTCGAGCGTGCGCCACGCGAGCCAGCCCACGACCGGGAGCAGTGGCACCATGTACCGCGACAGCACCGGGACGCCGCGCACCATATAGAGGAGCGGCACCGCGGCGAGCCAAGCCCAGGGCAACCCGCGGAGCGCTGGCCGCAGCGCCGGCCGACCCCCGCGCGCGAAACGGAGTGCGAGCAGGACCAGCAACAGCGCGACCAGTACGCCGTCCGTGGCGGCGACGATCCCCGCCTGCCGCTGGAATTGCTCGACGTGGTAATCGAGCCCCACCCCTCCCGCCGCCTTGGCGGCGAGCGTGTTGGGCCACGCCACGCCGAAGTAGATGCTCGCGAACGCGAGCCAGCCGCCCTGGACGAGCAGCGCCGGCCACAGCTCGGCGAGCGAGCGCCTGGCACCACGGATCGGGCCTTCCTCCACGACGCGCGCCAGGGCCCAGAGCAGGACGAGCAATGCACACTCGGGCCGGACGAGCCCGGCGAGCGACCACAGCAGGCTCGTGGCGCGCGGCCGGCTCCCCCAACGTTCGCCGGAGGTGAACGCCACGAAGCCCGCGAGCACGAGCGCCACCGCGAGCGGCGTCTCCATCCCCGAGAGCGACCAGCGCGACATCCACGCATGCCCCGCCCACGCGAGCGTTGACGCGGCGCGAAGCCACGGGCTCGAGAGCGTCTGTCGCATGAGCGCGAACCACAGCACAAGCGAAGCGAGCGTCGCGAGCGCTCCAAACGCGCGCGCCACGGCGAGCCCGTCTCCGCCAAGCGCGATGCCGTCGGCCAGGAGCACGACCCAGAGCGGGCTCGTGCTGCCGTAGACGCGCTCGCCCGGATTGAACACGAAGCCGCGGCCCTCGGCGACGTTTCGCGCGTACTGGAGATGGATGAACGTATCGTCCGTGACGTAGTGACGGAGTGGCCACGCGAGCGCCGCGCACAGCAGCACCGCGGCGACGAGTGCCACCCGTTCGACGCGCGCGCCCGGTGCCGTTGGTGTCATGCGCGCTCCACGAGCGAGTCGAGCGCCCGCGCGAGCTCGCCCGCCAGATGCTCGCGCGTGTGGTCGTCCAGCCATTCCGGCCGGGCATCCGGCGTGCGCCCCGTCTCGCGCCAGTGGTCGAGGCGCGCCGTGAGTTCGCCCGCCAGCGCGCCGGCGTCTCCCGGCGGAAGCACCCGCCCGCCCGCTCGCCTCACGAGCGCCGCCGCTTCATCATCCTCGGGAAGCAGCGCGACGATCGGCCGGCCGCTGTCCAGGTACTCATAGAGCTTGCCGGGCACCATCGTGCGATAGCCGTCCGCTCGCGGCTTCCATAGCAGCAGCGCGTCCACCGAACGCTGGAGCGCGCGCGTCTCCGCGTGCGACCGTGGTCCGGTGAAGCGCACGAGGCTTCCGAGACCGCGTGCGTTCGTGCGTGCC
>JAHFBX010000122.1 GCA_023249815.1 Candidatus Eiseniibacteriota bacterium | reverse complement strand
GCTGGTAGGTCGCCTTGAGCCGCCCGGTCGTGGGCGAACCGTCGTCGAACTTGCTCGCGGCGGAATCCACCTTGAGCTGTGCCGGGGTGCTGACGACCGCGAGGATCCCGGCGCCGATCGGCCCGCGGGCGGTGCCGGTGAGGTCGTTCCCGGTCTTGTACAGCACCTCGTTCGACGCGAGGTCGCGCATAGTATAGGCGGCCGCGCGCACGACATCGGGCGAGTTCGCCGTGAACAGGATCTCCATCGGGTGGCCCGCGGGAACCTGCGTCGAGTTCACGACCCGGAGCTCGACGGTCCCGACGCCACGTCCCGCGGCATGGGCCGGCGCGCTGACCTGGGCCGGTGTGAAGCCCGGGACACGCGGGTTCGGCCGCACGCGCACCACGTTCGTCGGCAGGTTCGTGCCTCCGCGCAGCGTGCGCGAGACGCTGTAGGAGTTCTCCGAAGGATAGAAGGCGAGCGAGTCGAGCTCGGGGCCCGGGTCGAAGCCATAGTCGTACGCGCACACGGCGTACCAGTACTCCTGGCCATTCTGGACATCCGTGTCCTCATACGTATGTTGGATGCCGCTGTCATTCCCGAGCTGATAGGCCACGCCCTCCACCGTCTTGCGCGTGAAGCCCTTGCGTCCGTCCACGAGGTCGAACTGCGCGATCGGACGTCCATTCCCGATCACGTTCGACCCCGTTCCATTCGTGATGATGCGCGCGTCGCGGAAATCCGGGTCCGTCGCTCGATAGACCCGGTAGCCCTCGAAGTCGACCTCGCTCGACACCGGATCCACACTGCGCTCAGCCGCGTCGTCCCAGGTAAGCTTCACCGACCGGTCGCCGGCCTCGGCCGTGACGATCGGACGTGTCGGGGGAACAGCGAACTGATAGTTCGAATTGTAGATCTGCTGCACGGTGTGCACGGTGCCGCGCAGCTCGTCGAGGTCGCCGCCGTACGCGAGCGCAAGGCTGAAGCGCTCGGTCTGGCCGGGCTTGAGCTTGAACGGCCCCGAAGCGAACAGGAATCCGATGTTGTAGTTGTTGACGAGCGGGGGATCGAAGCGACGCTCCGCCGAGTCGGGACTCGCGAACTTGCGATAGAGCCTCTCGGGCCAGTCCTGCGTCTCGGTGTAGAACAGGACGCCGTCGGTGTCGCCGCCCCCATTTCCCTGTCCGGCCTTGATCTTGTTGTACTTGAATCCCGTCAGTCCGATCTGGTCCGACTCGGTGAGATCGGTCTGGTCGAAGTTCGTCTCACCCGCGGTCGGCACGCCGTCGCCTTCGCCCACATCCTGCGTGTCCTTGACGCCGTCCGCGCCGAAGTCATTGAACTCGGCGACCCAGTCGAGGTCCTCGTCGCCGGTCCACCACACGCCGGCCCGGTACGCGGGCCGCCGCTGGATCGGGCCATAGGCCGCCACGAACAACGTGGTGTCGTAGTACGCGGACACCGAATCGAGGATCGCCTGCTGGCCGACGATCCTGCGGCCGGGCCCGCCGTCGCGCCGCTCGTTCTTGATGCCATCCTGGTCGTCGTCGATGTCGTTGAAGGGGTTGCCCGGCGTCTCGAGGTAGGCGTATCCGAGGTAGCCCGTCGGGCTGCAGTTGCCGCGAAGATCGCGGCCATGACCGAAATTGTCGTACGTGTAGACCAGGTTGAGGCCACTCGACTTGTCGAAGTTCGCGTTGTCGTCGTCGGACTCGTAGATGCCGTCACACGAGAGAAGCGAGCCGCCGACGCCGGAGTCCATGTAGAGGCCGAACACGATGTTGTCGTCGTAGGCGGTCGTGGACTCGTTCGTGATGTCGTAGTGCCAGAAGATGACGTTGCCGGCCTGCGGGTTCGACCACTGGAAGCCGCGCACGCCGACGCGGAGCCCAAGGCCGCCCCGGGTCGTGTCGCGATCGTCGGGATACCAGAACGGCTTGAGCGCGTCGTAGAAGTCGTCGTCCATGACGCAATAGCTCTCCTGGTCGGCCGCCGGACGCTTGCCGAAGTAGCCGTTCCACTGATCGTCCCAGTCCCGAGGGCGGTCCGGCCACGATTGCGGCCAGGTGCGAGGATCGCTGCTGATGGCGATCGAGCGGGCGGGGTTCATGGACGGGTCGGGCTCGAAGTACCCGGGGCGCGGCTCGAATCGCATGATGCGCTCGGTGTACGGGCTCTCCGCCTGCCGTTCGCGGAAGCCGGTCTCCATGAGGTACGCCGTGTCCGGCGGGACGGTGCGGAGCGGGATCTTCGCCAAGACGAACGGGGTGATGCCGTCGCTGTAGTTCATGCCCGTGCCCTTCGACACCTCGACGGAGTGGAAGATCGAGAGGTCTGCGGTCTGGGGATTGTTCGGGTAGTCGCCGACCATGCCGAAGTTGTGGAACAAGGTTCGGATGTTCGCGGCGTCGTGCGTGCCCGAGCGCTCGGCGCTGATGGCGCTGCGCTGCCCCTTCGGCACCACCGGGACGGGCGTCTGCGCGAACGCCGAGGTCGGGGCCAGCGCGATCAGCGAGGCCAGCGACCACGCGCGGACGCGCAAGCGGGTCGAGGGCCGATCGCCCGCCGCCGAACGCTCACGGAACGCGTTCAAGGCATTCGCTCCGTGCGCAGCGCCACGCCGACTTCGATGCGGCGCGGGGCGTAGAAGCGCGTCGGATCCGCGAGCTGGCCGGCCTCGACACCGGCGAACCGCGAGTAGTCCGGCTGCCCACTGCTCGGGAACACGAACCCGTTGAAGAATCGCGTATCGAACGCGTTGAACACGCGCACGAACGCGCTGCCCGGCACGCCTCCCATGCGCACGGGGTGCTCGGCGCGCACGTCGCACACGAGCCCGATCGGCTTGCGCGACGAGTTCGTGAGCTGCGGAGTTGCGCTCTCGAGCGTGGGCGTGTACGGCTGCCCGCTCGCGAAGCGAACGATCGTGCTGCCGGACCAGCCGGGCTCCGCGCCGGCGCTGAGCGTGACGTTCAGCGTGTGGCGCTGGTCCCAGTTGAACGGCACCTGACGGGGCAGCGCGTCCTGCCCGGCGGCCGCGCGGTTCAGGGTCTCGTCGGGTTCGCTCGAGTTGCCGATGCCCTGCTGCCAGGTGTAGTCCGCGGAGAGCGCCACCGGCCCGAGCGCACGGTGGTCGAGCTGGACCGTGAAGCCCACGACGCTGCCGTAGTCGACGTTGGTGTAGCGCACGTATTGCGCGCCGTTGTAGGTCGAGATGAACTCGATGCCGAGCAGGTCGCGAATGTCCTTGTAGAACATGTTGAAGTCCAGCCCGAGGTCCGGCGTGATCGCCTGCTTCACGCCGATCTGGTACTGCACCGTGCGCTGCGCGCGGATGTCGGGGTTCCCGAGGATCCCTTCGCGCTGGATGTCGTCGGAAGCCTGCAGGTCGGCGAGTACGGAGTAGTCGGAGTTCTTGAAGATGTCGCGCATCGGCGGGTACTGGTAGAAGTGCCCGTACGCGAAGTAGAGCGCCGCGTTCGCGGACACCGGGTAGGACACACCGGCGCGAGGCGACACCGTGAGCTTGTTCGACGTGGCCTTCGCCGAGGACTGCGGCACGTCCGGGATGCTGTTCGCGGGGTTCGCGAGGTCGCTGGGCAGCCACGTGCGCGCGTCGAACCAGTCGGCCCGGGCGCCGAGCCGGAATGTGACGTCGTTCCACTCGCGCTGGTCCTGCGCGTAGCCCGAGAAGAACACGGGCAGGAACTCGGTGCGCGGACCGTAGACCGAATTGACGCCGAATCCGCCGCCCGGACGCACGCCGGCGGAGAGCTGGCCGCCGGGCGCGCCGAACTGCATGAGCGGCGCCTGATACTCGAGCCCGAGTTTCAACTGGTGTGCGGTGCTCACCTGGTCTACGAACGTGCCCTTCGCGAGGAACGCGTTCGTCGTGAGCTGGAAGCGATCGAGGTCCACGCCCTGAACGAAGGCACCATATTCATAGCCCTCGACGTTGATGGGCGGCCCGAACGCGCCGTAGAGCGAATCGTTCACGTTGTCGAACACCATGTCGCGATAGTCGTAATAGTTCTGGCGCAGGTCGACCGAGTAGAACCGCTTCGGCGTCAGCGTATGCGTGAATCCGAGACCGTGGACGATGCTGAGCGAGCGCTGCCGCTTCGCGCCATTAGGGTTGAAATGGTAGGACCACGGGATGTCGCGGCCGTCCAAGGCGTTCACGAGTGCTTGGTAGCTAAACTCCTTCCCCTCCCACATGCGTGTCGAGAGCTTCGCGATGCCGGACCACTCGCGAGACTGCTTGAGCGGGATGCGTTCCAGATCGCCCTCCGGCGCGAAGAGCTTGTCGAGGGGGTCGTTGCTCGGGCTCTGGGCGGGCGTGAAGCGCCGGGTGGCGTAATAGGCGCCGTCCGTGACATGCCGGCTCAAGTTGACGAGAAAGGTCATCTTCGACTGGCCTAACGGACCGGAGAGCGTGAGCTGGTAGTCCTGCTTGCCGAACGGTTGCGCCTGGAATTTCTGGACCCGCGTGCCGTTCGAGTAGAGGAACGCGCCCCCGAGCGCTTCCGCGTCCCACTCGTACCGTTCGCCGCCGCGGCGCAGCACCGCGTTCACGACGCCGCTCATGGCCTGGCCATACTCGGCATCGAACGTGCCGGAGACGACCTGCACCTCTTCGAGCAGCGAGCGGTCGAGTCGCACGGAGTTCGCGTTGTCGTACGCGTTGTTCACGCTGACGCCGTCCACCTGGTACTGCACCTCGTTCTGGCGGCCGCCGCGGAAGTGGCCGTCCACGACCCCGGCCTGGAGATTCACGACATCCTGCAGCTCCTGGACGGGGAGCTTCTGGATGTCCTCGCGCGGCACGATCGCCACCGTGCTCGTGCGATGCACCTCGATCACGGGCCGCTTCGCCGAGACCACGACCTCCTGCATCTGCACCGGCGCTTCCTCGAGCACGAGGTCCAGCCGGGTGGTCTCGTCCGCCGAGACGATGACGTTCGTGGTCGTGACTGCGCGGTAGCCCACGAGCCCCGCGCGCACGCCGTACGCGCCCGCGGGGATGTTGTTAATGGTGTATTGCCCGGACTCGTCTGACATGGCGCCCAGCTGCACGCCCACCATGGCCACCGTGACCCCGGCGAGCGGCTGTTTCTTGGCATCGAGCACACGGCCGGCGATACGGCCCGCGGTGCCGGCCCCCGCCACTCCGGCGAGGGCCGACACGAGCACCACGAGCGCGAGCCGAGCGGCCGGACGGCTCACCGCACCACGAGCAACCGACCGATGAGCGAGGCCTGCTCGGCGCCCGACTGCGGGTCGTTCATGCGCAGGCGATAGAGGTAGACGCCCGTCTTGCCCTGGAATCCGGCGACGAAAGACGTTCGCTCCCCGGCCGCCTGCACGCCCAGGTCGCCTCGGTGCACGACGCGGCCCTGCGCGTCGTACATCTCGAGGGTCACGCGGCTGTCCGCGCCCAGCAGGTAGTGGAGCGTGGTGGCGGTGCGGAACGGATTCGGCGCTGCGTTGCGAAGCTGGAACGCTGACGTGCCGGCGCCGGGTCTCGGTACGTCGGTCAGGATCTTCTCGAACCTGTCCATGTATCCCCACGGCGGGCAACACGAATTGTCGTACTCCGCGGCCCACCACGTACGCGTGCCGTAGCTGTCCGTGAATGGCACGAACGAATCGCCGTCATAGTGGTTGACGTTGAAGAACACGAGGCCGTCGCCCAGGAGATGGGGATAGCCGAACTTGGTGAGGTCCAGCATGAGTTCGGCGGTGTAGCCCGCATCCACGTCGGTGCCGGTCGTGTCGAGCGTTGTGCCCGGCTTCAAGACGAGCTTCACGCGCGCCCCGCCGTTGTTGACGAGCGTCGTCAGGAAGTCCGCCGTACGGGCGCCGCCGGTGGGGCTCACGTCGAACGTGAGCCGGTGCGGCTGGAGCGTGTTGTCGAAGCTCTCGCGTGCGGTGTGGTCGTAGACGCCGAGCACGAAGCCGTCCATGCGATCCGTGAGCGGGTAGGACTGCACTGCGCCGTCGCGGACATCGAAGCCGAAGAACAGCGAGTCGTCGAGGAAGAAGTACTTCACCGTGGCGTCGGCCGGGTCCAGCACGGCCGCCTGCCCGCCGTTGACGGTGGGCTGGTACTGGCCCCCGCGCCACTTGAGGATGCCCGGGTAGCTGTTGCGCAGCGCGTCGTCCCCGTAACGGATGTCGATGCGCGGAGCATTCGCCCACACCGCGTCGTTCAAGAGACCGTCGATGTTCGGCGACGGGAACATCGAGCCGTTCGGCACGATGACCTCGGGAGCCAGGTAGGGCAACGGGCTCGTGCTGACCGTGACGTTCGGCCGGCAGTGGATGCGGACCTCGTTGTAGCCGTTCGAATTACCCCACGGTCCCTGCCACCACACGCGATTCGACGCGAGATTGATGGGCACCAGCGGCCAGTAGTTGTCGCAGTCATAGATCGAGAGGTTGAACTCGACGATGTCGCCCTGCGGCTGGGTGATGTTGTAGCCCGAGGCGGTGAGGTCGAACCTCATCTCCACGGTCCAGCTCACGTCGGGACCGTTGAGATCGTTATTGCTCGTGCCGTTCACCACGGTGACCGCGTCCCATGCCGCGATCTGCTCGGGCGTACGCGGTGAGTACGACGGATTCGCGGCGAACTGTCCGCCGGCGAACGCCGGCGGCTTCCCCGGCGCCTGCGGATCCACGGCGGCGGGGTCGTTGTCCCACCACACATAGAAGTGCTCACCCGGCGGGGCGGGACGATTGGCGGACAGGTGGTCCTTGATGGACATGAGCAGTCCATCGAATCGGTTGAAGTTCTTCGAGCCGCCAATGGAGACGTCCGGCAGCACGACGCCCATGTAGAGATACTTGCCCACGGTGAGGAACTTGACCGTGGCGTGCGTCGGGTCGGTCGGCAGGAAGCCGCCCTCGGGCTTGAAGCCGCTGCCCGGGATGCCCGCGTCGGCGGCCCAGTCGATGATCTTCGATTCGGCCTGGGACCAGACGGCTTCGTTGAGCACGCCATCCAGGACGATGGGTGCGCCTGCAGTGGAGCGCGCCCAGATGGCGTCCTGGCGCGGCGGCTGCGCGTGCGATACCGCGGCGAGCGCCAAGCCCGCCACGACGAGAGTGGCGAGGAATCCGACTCGCTTCATGGTGCGTTCCTCCTCGGTGGCCATGGACCGAAGCTTTCGGGTCTCGGGATCTCGGGGGCTCGCGCCGGCGACGCTCCGGAAACGGCCCGCTGGGCGCCGCACGCGAGGCGCTTTCCGGGACACGGCGCCTTGGGTTCACGGCCGCCTCGTCCGCTGATGTAAACGATTACATTCCGGGCTGGGGCATGTCAACGGTGGGTTACGTGAGGTGCGGTTTCGAGGCCAGGCGCGGGTCCGGAGGGGCCGGATGCGGGAACCGTGCTCCTGCCCGTCAGCCTCGGCTCACACCTTCCGCCCGAGCACTTCCGCGATGGTCCGGATCTGGCGCACGAGTTCCGCGAACTGTTCAGGACGCAGCGACTGTGCGCCATCCGAGAGCGCGCGGTCGGGGTCGTGGTGTACCTCGATGATCAGCCCGTCCGCCCCCGCGGCCACGGCGGCGCGCGCCATGGGCGCCACCTTGTCGCGGATGCCGGTGCCGTGCGACGGGTCCACGATCACGGGCAGGTGCGACAGCTCCTTCACCACCGGCACGGCGTTCAGGTCGAGCGTGTTGCGCGTGTAGGTCTCGAACGTGCGGATGCCGCGCTCGCACAGGATGACCTGGCGATTGCCGTGCGCCATGACGTGCTCGGCCGAGAGCAGCCACTCCTCGATGGTGTTCGAGAGCCCCCGCTTCAACAGCACGGGCTTGTCGCTGTGACCCACCTCGCGAAGCAGTGCGTAGTTCTGCATGTTGCGCGCACCCACCTGGAGGATGTCGGCGTAGCGCGCGAGCAGGCCCACGAGCTGCGGCTCCATGACCTCGCTCACCACCGCGAGGCCATTCGCGTCGGCGGCGCGGCGCAGGAGCTTCAGGCCCTCTTCGCCGAGGCCCTGGAATGCGTACGGCGACGTGCGCGGCTTGTAGGCGCCGCCG
>JAHFBX010000375.1 GCA_023249815.1 Candidatus Eiseniibacteriota bacterium | reverse complement strand
GTCGGTGAGCGTGGTGAGATTGCCGGCCACGGCGCCGAGCACGCGTTCGAGCGTCGCGGGCTGCCAGGTGCGCGCGGCATCGGGCACGAACGCCGGCGCGTCCCTGCCGGCGCGCGCCGCCCAGCCGGCAAGCGTGGCGCCGGTCGCGTGGTGGAGCCAGTGCGCGTTCATCCACTTGAGCTTCGCCGGATCGAACACCGAGCCACTCTTCCCGACGCGATCGAGCGTGAACGCGGTGAGCATCTCGTCCCGCGACAGCACTTCGCGATCGTCGCCCGGGTGGAAGCCGAGCAAGCCGAGATACGCGAGCAGCGCCTCAGGCACGTAGCCCGCGCGCCGCCAGTCCCCCACCGCCACGGCCGCCTCGCCCTCGCGCTTGCTCATCTTGGTGCGATCGCTGTTCAGGATGAGGGCGACGTGCGCGTACGCCGGAGGCGTCCAGGCGAACGCATCGAACAGCATGAGCTGGCGCGGCGTGTTCGCGAGATGCTCCTCGGCGCGGAGCACGTGCGTGATGGCCATGCCGTGGTCGTCCACGACACACGCGAAGTTGTAGGTCGGCAGTCCGCTCGAGCGCAGCAACACGAAGTCGCCGACCATCCCGACCGGAAACGTCACCTCGCCGCGCACCTGGTCATGCAGCACCCAGTCGCGCGCGGGCACCGCGAAGCGCACGCTATGCGCCTCTCCCGTAGCAGCGCGCGCCGCGGCATCCACGGGCGCCAGCTTCCGGCAGCGGCCGTCGTAGTGCGGCGGCCGGCCCACCGACAGCGCGGCCGCGCGGCGTGCTTCGAGCTCGGCGTCGGTGCAGAAACAGCGATAGGCGCGGCCCGCGGCGAGCAGCGCGTTGGCGCGCTCGGCATAGAGCTCCAGCCGCTCGCTCTGGCGGTACGGTCCGTGGCCGCCGCCCACGTCCGGACCCTCGTCCCAGGTGAGTCCCAGCCAACGCAGATCGTCGAACACGCCCTGCTCGCTCTCGGCGCTCGAGCGCGCGACGTCGGTGTCCTCGACGCGCAACACGAACGCGCCGCCGTGCTGGCGCGCGTAGAGCCAGTTGAAGTACGCGGTGCGCGCGCCGCCCACGTGGAGCCAGCCCGTGGGGCTCGGTGCGAAACGGACCCGGACCGCGTCGCTCACGTGCCGCGCTCGACCAGCGCCACCGCCATGGCCGCGAGCCCTTCGCGTCGGCCGATGGCGCCGAGCGTCTCGTTCGTGGTGGCCTTGATGCTCACCGCGTCGGCGTTCAGCCCAAGCGCCCGCGCGACATTCGCGCACATCGCGGCGCGGTGCGGCGCGAGCTTCGGCGCCTCCGCGACGAGCATGGCGTCCACGTTCACGACTCGCGCGCCACGTTCGGCAAGCAGCGCAGCGATGCGCGCGAGCAGGTCCAGGCTCGAGGCGTCCTTCCAGCGCGCGTCGCCGGGCGGGAAGTGCTCACCCAGGTCGCCCAAGCCCGCGGCGCCCAGGAGCGCGTCGCCGACCGCGTGCGAGAGCACGTCGGCGTCGCTGTGGCCGTCCAACCCCCAGTCGCTCTCGAAGCGCACGCCGCCCAGCACCAACGGCCGGCCCGCCTTCACGCGATGCACGTCGTAGCCGAGCCCCACGCGCAGCGTCATGCGCGGCCCCCTTGGCGCACGCCGCACTTCGCGGTCACGCGGCGCCCCCGGGCGTGGACGTCGCGGCGCGATACGCGAGCACCGCTTCGGCGAGCTCCATGTCGGCCGGCGTCGTGATCTTGAAGTTGAGCGTGTCACCGAGCGAGAGCCGCACGGGATGCCCGAGCCATTCCACCAGCGCGGCGTCGTCGGTGGCCAGCTCGGTGGCATCGCGGTGCGCGCGCTCGAGCCAGTCGCGACGGAACACCTGCGGCGTCTGCGCCGCCCACAGCCCTTCGCGCGGCACCGTGCCCGTGATGAGGCCTAGCGTGCCCTGCTTCAACGTGTCGGCCTGCGGCACGGCCGCGATGGCCGCGCCGTGTTCGAGCGCCTCGCTCACCGCACGCGTGATCACCTCGGGCGTGACGAGTGCGCGCGCCGAATCGTGCACCGCGACGTGCGTGCACGCCTCGGGCAGGACGTGGAGACCACGGCCCACGGAGTGCTGGCGCTGTTCCCCGCCCTCGGTCACGGCCACGAGCTTCTTCGTGGAGCAACCGCTCGCGGCGAGCAGCTCGCGCAGCGTGCGCACCGGGCCCACGAGCACGATGCCGTCCACCGCGTCGCAGCGCTCGAGGGACTCCAAGCTCCAGGTGAAGAGCGGGCGGCCGGCGAGCGGCGCGAGCGCCTTGGGCACCGGACCGCCCAGTCGCTCGCCGCGGCCCGCGCAGAGCAGGATGGCGCAGACATTCACGTGGGTTCCGTCCGCGCTCATGCGGCAACCTCGGCCACGCGGCCGTTCGTCATGCGCACCAGCTCGTCCGCGGTGAGTTGGAACAGCGAGTTCGGATGGCCCGCGGCGGCCCACAGCCCGTCGAGCTCGAGAAGGTGCGCGTCCACGATCGTGTCGAGCGTGCGCGCGTGGCCCAACGGCGGGATGCCGCCGATGGCATAGCCCGTGACCTCGCGCACGAACGCCGGCGGGCCCATGGCCACGGGTTCGCCGAGCAGTGCTGCGATGCGCTCCTCGCTCACGCGATT
>JAHFBX010000374.1 GCA_023249815.1 Candidatus Eiseniibacteriota bacterium | reverse complement strand
CGGCGGCACCGCCGGCGAGGGCGGTGGCGAGGGCGAGCGCACCTCGCGCGGGCCGCGGCTCGTGCAGCCGCCGAGCAGCGCGAGCAGGACGAACGTGATCGCGAATCCCCCGGCGGCGCGCGGACGGTGCGCAGCCGTGTCGCCCCGCTTCACTGCACCACCCCCATCGCCTGGAGCCGCGCGCGCACCTGCGCCAATGCAGCGTGGTTCCCGGTGCGGGCGAACGCCACGCCCATGCGACGCAGCGTGGTCGCGTCCTCGGTCGCACCCACGACCGGCGCCCAGAGCTGCGCGGCCGCCGTCTCGTCGCCGCGCATCGCCGCGGCCCAGCCTCGGCCGACCTGCGCCTCGGGGGCGCCCGGGCGCACCCGCTCGAAGCGGTCGAGATAACCGAGCGCGCCCTCGGCGTCCTGGAGCTGCAGGCGGTTGTCGGCGGCGAGCATGAGCACCTCGGGGTCCTCCGGCGTGAGGCGGAGCAGCTGATCGATGTACATCTGGGCGGCGTCGTGATTCCCGGTCGTGAACTCGCGCACGGCGAGGAACGCACGCGCCTCGACGTTGCGATAGTTCGTGAGCACACGCGCGCGCGCTCGGTGCACGGCGGTGAGTGTATCGTTGCCAAGCCAATCCGGCTCGCGCCCGAACTCGGGCCCGATCTCGTACACCACGGCGGGCCAGTGGGTCATGGCCGCGCGCACCGTGAGCCCGGGCGCGGCGCTCGTGGTGTCGAGCAACCACTCGAAGCGTGGGCGGAGCTCGGCCTCGGGCCACGAGAAGTAGAGCCAGCGCGCCCCGGCGCGCCGCGCGGCGTCACCCCACTGCGAGAGCGAGTCCGCCACCGGCAGCGGAACCGGTTGCATGCCTGCGTACCACGCGAAGTGCGCCTTGCGGGACATCACCTTGTCGCCCGGGCGCACGAGCGGGCGGATGCGCTCGGCCGTCTCGCGGGCCTCGACCGGAAGCTGCTCGATGGTCCGCGCGGCGAACGTCCGTGTGGCGCCGAGCGCCGGCACGAGCACGGCGGGTACCACGAGCCACTTGAGCCACACGCCGCCGGTGGCCAACGCGAATCGCGGCGAGGCGAACGCCCACGCCGCGAGCAGCGCCCACACCGGCAGCACCGCGAGCGAATAGCGCTCGGAATGGAACGCGGGCACGAGCGTCACGAAGAACAGCACGCCCGCGAACAGCAACGGGCGCAGCCGTCCGAGTGCCCGGTCGCGCCATGCCATGAACAGCCCGGCCACGGCCGTGGCCGCGAGCGGCAGGCCGGTGAGCTTCAACGCGTCGAGCCGCAAGTGATCGACCAGGTTCCAGCCCATGCGAGACGCCACCGCCACGGGATCGCGCGCAATGACCGACCATGGCGTCGGGAACTGCGATTCCATGTCGCGGCCGTAGAGATCCCACACGATGCCCTTGGGCCGCGCGAACACCTCGTAGGCGATGTTGTGATGGAGCTTCAACTGCACCGACCCGCCGTGCGAGGCGGACCACGCGACCCACGGCACCACGAGCGCCAGGAACCCGGCCGCGAACCACAGCGTGTTCCGCGCTCGCTCGCCGACCCGTACGCCGTTCCAGCCGAACGCCACCGCGACCAGGCCCACGGGCAGGAGCGCGATGCTGTTGTAGCGCGTCAGGAACGCGAGCCCCGCGAGCAGGCCGGCCGCGAACATGCGGCGCGTCGGCGAACCTTCCTCGCGCGGCGTTCGCGCGCCGAACAGCGCCCACAGCGCGGCGGACTGGAGCGCCAGCGCGGGCGCGTCGGTGGTCACCGACCAGGCGTAGCGGAAGAACTGCGCGTTGCTGGCGACGAACGTCACCACGAACAGCGCCGCGAGCCCGCCGAAGCGACGCCGCACGAGCGAGTGCCAGCAGCCGAGCGTCACCACCATCGAGACCACGGCGATCGCCTCGGCGGCCTGGAACAGGTCGCGGATCACGAGGCCGACGGTGGCGAGCAGCAGCTCGAACACCGGGCCGACGACGCTGTAGCGAGACGGGTCCAGGTGGCCCTGCTGGAGGAGCCGCGCGCCGGGACCGTACGAGCCGTAGAAGTCGGTCTCGGTGAGCACGTCGCCGACCTGGTGCGGGCCGACGATCATGGCGATCGCGGCTGCGGCGAAAGCCACGATGACCCCCCAGGCGAGCCAGACGAGGACGGGTCCGTCGGGCGGGGCCTGGCCGTGCAGCGCGAACCGGGCGAAGCGTGTATTCGGGGCGGGGCGGGCTCCGGGCGCCGTGCGGACGCTGCGGCTCACGCGACGGCGGGACAGCGGGTTCGGGAGGGCATGGCCGCCGATTCTACCCAAGCGCGACCGGGCCTGCCGCGCGGCGCAGACCCTCGAGCCGCGATACGCACGCGGCGGCTGGAGGCCGCGGCCAGCCTTCCGCCCTGAGACGACGACGGCGGCGAGGCGTGGGGCCTCGCCGCCGGAAGCCGGGGATGGCACTTACCCGGCTGCCCTGTCCGACGGGTAGCGCCCGTGGGGAGATGGCGCCACCCGGTGCTGCACGTGGATGCATCCCTCGAGAGCCAGGGACACCCCCGGACTGCCGTCGACCGGCCGACTGCCGCCCGCCTCATCATGAGATTCGATTCGGGCTGACTTCCGACACGGCTGCGTGCGACCCCACAGGACTGGCTGGT